>NZ_JAGYZD010000240.1 GCF_018371055.1 Finegoldia magna
GAATGGGTTGATCCACTAGGTACACTTGTAGGAATACAAACATTTATAACACCAAAGGGAAGACACTACCTACTAATTTTATTAGATAGTGAAGGTTTCTACGATGAATAAGATATTAGAAGCCATTCTTTCTGATATTAAAAACCTAATTAAAATAGACAACCCAAAGAAATTTATATTATCAAATATCCCTTATCTATCCTTTTTCTACATTGGAAATATCTTTTCTAAGCACATCAATTCTTATGTAGGAGGAGATATTATTGATAGAATAATGGTGGGAATTTCTGATATAGGAACTTTATCTTATATACCAAGCCTTAATCCAAGGGACTTGTTAGTAGGTATTTCAGTTGGTGGTCTTGTTAAGTTAATTGTTTATAGCAAAGGAAAAAATAAAAAGAAATACAGGCAAGGTAAAGAATATGGATCTGCAAGATGGGGAGAAAGCAAGGATATTGCTCCATACATTGACCCTAAGTTTGAAAACAATGTTCTTATAACTAATACCGAAAGACTAACAATGAACTCAAGACCTAAAAACCCTAAATACGCTAGAAATAAAAATGTATTAGTAATAGGTGGTTCTGGATCAGGAAAGACAAGATTTTATGTAAAGCCAAACCTAATGCAAATGCACTCTTCCTATGTAGTAACAGACCCTAAGGGGACACTTGTGTTAGAGTGTGGAAAAATGCTTTATGAAAATGGATATGACATAAAGATTTTAAACACAATAAACTTTAAAAAGTCTATGAAATACAATCCATTTGCCTATTTGAGAAGTGAAAAAGATATTTTAAAGCTTGTTCAAACAATTATTGCCAACACCAAGGGAGATGGAGAAAAGGCAGGAGAAGATTTCTGGGTAAAGGCTGAGAAGTTATATTACACTGCTCTAATTGGTTATATCTATTATGAAGCACCAGAAGAAGAAAAGAATTTTAAAACACTCTTAGATATGATTGACGCAAGTGAGGTTAGAGAAGATGACGAAACCTATATGAACCCAATTGATAGGCTTTTTGAAGCTCTTGAAAAGAAAGACCCAAGTCATTTTGCAGTTAAGCAATATAAGAAATATAAGCTGGCAGCAGGAGTAATAGAATTAAGGAGAACACTTAATCACTGTTTTAGTGAAACATGTACTTCTTAATTCTTTTTTATTTAAGAAATTAAGAGGAAGGAGGAAAAAGTGAGGAATGTTGAAAAGATAACAGCACTCTATGAGAGATTAAGTCGAGATGATGAACTTGAAGGAGAGAGTAACTCAATCGTTAATCAAAAGAAAATCCTTGAAGAATATGCAAGTAAGAATAATTTAACCAACATCATCCATTTTACAGATGACGGAATAAGCGGGACACAGTTTGATAGACCAGGCTTTATGGAAATGATGAATGGAGTAAATACTGGAAATATCGGTTGTATCATCGTAAAGGATATGAGTAGACTCGGCAGAGATTATCTCAAAGTCGGTCAATGTATGGAGATATTAAGACAAAAGGGCGTAAGATTGATTGCTATCAATGACAATGTAGACAGCTTTTACAGAGAAGATGATTTTACCCCTTTTAGAAATATTATGAATGAATGGTATGCAAGAGATACTTCAAGAAAAATACAATCTACATTTAGATCAAAAGGAGAAAGCGGAAAGCATACGGCAAGCACTCCACCTTATGGCTACATCAAAGATGAAAAAGACAAAGATAAGTGGGTTGTAGATGAAAAAGCAGCCGAGATAGTAAGACGAATATTTAATCTTACAATGGACGGAGCAGGACCATACAAAATAGCAAAGATACTGGAAGCGGATAAGATAGATATACCCGCTTATCATCAGAAAAAATTGGGATATGGATTACATCAAAGCAAAAACTTTGAATATCCTTATCGTTGGTGTAGCTCCACAATTGCAAGTATCTTAAAGAAAAAAGAATACTTAGGGCATACAGTTAACTTTAAAACAAGAAAGCATTTCAAGGATAAGAAAAGTAAATATGTATCCGAAGATAATTGGCTCATCTTTGAAAATACTCACGAAGCCATCATAGACCAAGAAACCTTTGATAATGTGCAAAGGATAAGAGGAAATGTAAAAAGGTATCCTGATGGTTGGGGCGAATATCACCCACTAACAGGACTGATGTATTGTGCAGATTGTGGAAGCAAGATGTATGTTCATAGGACAAATAACTATAAGAATATTCCTTATTATGTTTGCAGTAATTATAAGAAAGTACCTTGCGGAACGCTATGTCCATCAGCTCATAGGATAAAAGCAGAAGTAGTCTTAAACCTTATCCAAGAAACATTAAAAGATATAAAAAATTATCTTGATGAAGATAATGAAGCATTTATTCATTCCATTCAAAATGAAATGGAAGAAAAGGAAAAGGCACATATAGAAAAGAAAAAGATAAGATTAACAGAAAGCCAAAACAGGCTTCAAGAGCTGGAACG
>NZ_JAGYZD010000241.1 GCF_018371055.1 Finegoldia magna
TTCTGTAGCATTCAAACTCAATGCCTTACCGTTAGCTTGATACATAAATTTGCTTGTTACATAATCGATGTTTTGTTCTTTTGCTTTTTCTTCAGTTAATCCTACAGATGCAATTTCAGGAACAGTAAACACAACTGCCGGAACTATATCCATGTTGATATTTTTTTCTTTTCCAGAAAATACTCTTACAAGATTTTTACCTTGATTACTTGCAACGTGTGCTAGTTGCGTATTCTTGTAAACGCAATCTCCGATGGAGTAAATTCCTTCTACATTTGTTTGAAGATTTTCATCCACAACAATAGCGTTCTTTTCAGTTTTAATATCTGTGTTTTCAAGTCCAAGATTATCTATATTGCTGCTTCTTCCACTTGCTACAAGAACGTAATCTGCATAAGTTTCTTCGAATTTATCTTTGCCAACTTTTTGACTAATAATTTTAAGTCTTCCGTCTTCTTCAACAATTTTCTTAGCATATACTCCTGTTACAAACTTCAAAGTATCGCTTTTCAAGATTGATTTTAGACGTTTTTGGATTTCGCCATCTTCAGTTTTCAAAAGTTTGTTACCAACTACAGTAACTTCTGTTCCAAATTGTGAATAAATTGATGCAAATTCCATTCCTATTACGCCAGTTCCGATAACAACCATTGATTTTGGAATTTCTTCTAATTCCAAAAGTCCTGTTGATGTCAAAACTTTAGGGTGGTCAATACCTTCAATATTTGTTGGCTTATAATCTTTTGATCCAGTAGCTATGATAATTTTATCAGCTGTAAGTTCTTTAGTTTCTCCTTCTAAAGTCCTCACAATAACTGTTTTATTATCCTTAAAACTAGCTTCTCCTCTAATAAAAGTTAAATTATCGTAAGTTTTGAAAAGGTATTCAACACCACTTCTAAGTCTTTCGATAATTTCTGTTTTCCTTTGTTTAATTTTATCGGCTAATAATTTATGGTCATTAACTTCAATTCCAAAAGTTTCTGATTCTTTAATTTCTTTGTACAAATCAGCAATTTTCCATAAAGTTTTAGTAGGTATACATCCTCTGTTCAAGCATGTACCACCTACTTCAGCTTTTTCGATTAAAGTTACATTTAAACCGAGCTGGCATGCCCTGATGCCTGTTTCATAGCCACCAGGTCCAGCGCCGATAATAATGATATCTTTAGTCATTATTCTCCTTTTTTGTAAGTCAATATTAACTTCTTAGCAGCTTCTGTTTCATCAGGTCTTCTAACAACAGTTGTAATAGGAGCTTCTAATAATATATCTTTGTTTTCTCTTGCTTCTTGTGCAATTTGTTTCATTGCAGCTACGAATTCGTCAAGAGTTTGTTTTGGTTCAGTTTCAGTAGGTTCTACCATTAATGCTTCATGAACGATTAATGGGAAGTATACTGTTGGTGGATGGAATCCCATATCTAACAGTCTCTTAGCTACATCCAATGTCTTAACTTGTCCATCACAATCATCCTTTAATCCGCCTAATACGAATTCGTGTTTACAGATGAAGTCGTGTGGTAAGTTGTAATCGTCTTTTAATTGAGCTTGTAGATAGTTTGCATTTAATACTGCTGTAGTAGATGCACACTTCAATCCGTCACTACCCATAGTTAGGATATAAGTCAATGCTCTCATTAAAATTCCAAAGTGACCTTGGAAGTCTTTCATTCTACCGATAGAATGTTCCATGCTGTAATCTAAGAAATATTTATCTCCGTCTTTTTCAACGATTGGTTTTGGTAAATAGTCTCTTAAGAATTTCTTAACACCTACAGGACCTGCACCTGGACCTCCACCACCGTGTGGTGTAGAGAATGTTTTGTGAACATTGAAGTGGATTGCATCGAATCCCATGTCCCCTGGTCTAGCATGTCCTAAAATAGCGTTAGCATTTGCTCCATCATAGTATAGTAATCCACCAGCTTCGTGAACTATTTCAGCGATTTCTTTGATTTTAGTTTCAAATAAACCTAAAGTGTTAGGGTTAGTTAACATCAAACCAGCAGTTTTTTCGTTTACAACTTTTCTTAAGTCTTCAACGTCAACTACACCATTTGCGTTTGATTTAACTTCTACTACTTTGTATCCAGCCATTGCAGCTGTTGCTGGGTTAGTACCGTGGGCTGAGTCTGGAACTATGATTTCATTCTTTTCAGAATTACCATTAACTTCGTGGTATTTCTTGAAGATTGTAATAGCAGTAATTTCACCATGAGCACCTGCTGCTGGTTGCAATGTCATATAATCCATTGCAGAGATTTCGCATAATGATTTTTGTAAAGTGTACATTGCTTCCAACGCACCTTGAACTTGGTAATCGTCTTGTTTTGGGTGAAGACGAGCAAGTTTTGGATTTGCTATAATTTCTTCATTTATTTTAGGGTTGTACTTCATTGTACAAGATCCTAATGGATACATACCTGTATCTACGCCGAAGTTTAGAGTTGAAAGATTAGTATAG
>NZ_JAGYZD010000015.1 GCF_018371055.1 Finegoldia magna
GGATTTGGCCATACAGGCTACTAATTATGGCTAGAAATACTAAATCACGAAACAAAACTCAATCAAAATCTAATAGCAAAAAAAATGCTAACTCTTCGAAAAAATTAATAATTATATTAGTATTAATTATTTCACTTATATTCATGGCTAGTAGTAGAGTTGGTGTTTTGGGAATTATTGTAAAAAATATATATTTCAATACTTTTGGAATCTTTTCATATGTTTTTATATCACTAGGTATACTGTATACTATATCAACGATATCTGATATAAACAATGGAGATAAACTAAAAAAAATTACTTATATATTAGCTGCTTCTTCAATTTTCGTAATGAGTTTAATTAATATATCAAACTATCCAAATCTTAATATTAATCAAAGAATTGATTTGAATTTAAATTTAGCGAATGACTATAGTGGAATTGGAGTAATAGGAGCCATTATAGCATCAATACTAAACATGGCTATAGGCTACATAGGTCTATATGTTGCACTTGTTTTTTGTTTTTTATTTTTAATATCTGCAATAATGAATTTAACTTTAAAAGAGTTATTTCAAACATTTTTTGCTTTTGTTAAAAAAACATTTATAGATATAAAAACAAAAAATGAACAAAACAAACAAAATAAAAGTATCGAAAAATCACACAAGATTAAGCAAAATAAACCTACAAAAGAAAGAATTTCTAAAAATTCAATCAAAGAAAAATCTGATTTGAATAAATCAATAGATTTTGAACCTACAAAACCAAAACTCAACGATTATAAATCTAATGAAAAAGAATCTGGAGAACAACTATCTGTTATAGATTTTGGTGAATTCTCTGGACAAAGTAATTATACTTTTCCTCCATTAGAGCTTTTGAAAAATGCAGAATACATGGAAGACAATGATGATTCTGTATTACAAAAAGCAAAGATGATTGAAGAAACTCTAAAAAACTTTTCAATAGATGCGACTGTTGTTCAAATTGATAGAGGTCCTACTGTTACTTGCTACGAATTAGAGCCTAAAGCAGGTGTCAAAGTTTCAAGGATAGTTAATCTAGCAGATGACTTATCACTTTCACTGGCTACTAGTGGAATTAGAATTCAAGCTCCAATTCCTGGCAAATCTGTAGTGGGAATTGAAGTAGAAAATGATGTTAAAAATTCTGTAATGTTAAAAGAGATTTTAATGTCTGACAATTTTGTAAAAGAAAAATCGTTAATGCCAATAGCATTAGGAAAAGATATCTCTGGAAAATGTATTGTAACTTCTGTAGATAAAATGCCTCATTTACTTATAGCAGGAGCTACAGGTAGTGGTAAATCCGTTTGTATCAATACAATAATCATGAGTATTTTGTATAAGTCAAATCCAAATGATGTAAAACTTATATTGATTGACCCAAAAGTTGTAGAATTGAGCATATATAACAATATTCCACATCTTGCTATTCCAGTTGTTACGGATCCTAAAAAAGCAAGCGCCGCTTTAAATTGGGCTGTAAGAGAGATGGAAAGAAGATATCAAATATTTTCAGAAAATCACGTTCGAGATATCAAAGCGTATAATAAGAAAAATAAAAATGATGAACTTGAAAAACTACCTTATATTGTTATTATAATAGATGAATTAAGTGATTTAATGATGGTCTCAGCAAATGATGTTGAAGATGCTATTTGCAGACTAGCACAAATGGCTAGAGCATGTGGTATCCATCTAATCATTGCAACTCAAAGACCAACAGTGGATGTTATTACTGGTACAATAAAAGCAAATGTACCGTCTAGAATTTCTTTTGCTGTTAGTAGCCAAATAGATTCTAGAACTATTCTAGATCAATCTGGTGCAGAAAAGCTTATAGGAAGAGGAGATATGTTATTCTTCCCATCATCAATGGCAAAACCTAGTAGAGTTCAAGGCGCTTTTATTTCTGATGAAGAAGTAGACAATGTAGTTAAATTTTTAATAAATAAAAATGAAACAAATTATAAAGAAGAAATCATAGAAGATATAGATAAATCAGAGAGTATTGATCTTGAAGATGACGATACAGATATTTTATTTACAGATGCTGTAGAAATTATTTTGAACGAGGATTCTGCATCGATTTCTTTATTACAAAGAAAATTAAAAATAGGGTATGCTAGAGCTGGAAGAATAATAGATCAAATGGAAGAAAAAGGTATTGTTGGTCCTAGTGAGGGAAGCAAACCTAGAAAGATTTTAATACCTAAAGATTATTTAGAAAGACGTGATTGAAATGAATATTGCAAATAAGTTCACAACATTAAGAGTTATATTAATACCATTTTTTGTAGCATCGTTATTGGTATTCAAAACAGACAATTATATACCTGCATTAATATTTATAATCTCTGCAATAACAGATTTTATTGATGGTCAACTCGCTAGAAGGAAAAATTTAGTTACTACATTTGGTAAGTTCATGGATCCATTAGCGGACAAAATGTTGAGTTGCAGTGCATTAATTGTCCTAGTACAACTAGGAAAAGTTCCTGCATGGAGCGTGGTTATAGTTGTATTAAGAGAACTTACTATTAGTGGATTCAGAATATTAGCTGCATCAAACGGAGTTACATTAGCAGCAAGCTATTGGGGAAAATCTAAAACTATGACTCAATTTATAGCTATTGTTCTAATTTTAATCAATACTGGTGATAAATTGGGATTTGCTTTAGACATGTACCTATATTATATTTCGATTGTATTAACTGTAATCAGCTTATGTGATTATATTTATAAGAATGTTAATGTTTTAGATTTAAAAAATATATAATTATTTTTTGGTTTGTGGTATAATAAATACAAGAACTTATGTTCTGTTTAATTTTTTAGGAGGTAGTCATGGATTTTGCTAATGGATCTGAAAAAGATCAAGCTTTAAGAGAAGCTTTTGCAAGCATTGAAAAACAATTCGGAAAAGGCTCTATAATGAAACTTGGAGATCATGTCCAAAAAGATATAGAAGCTATTCCTACTGGAGCTATAAACTTGGATGTTGCTTTAGGAATAGGTGGTCTGCCTAGAGGTAGAGTAATCGAAATTTATGGACCTGAATCTTCTGGTAAAACTACTTTAGCACTCCATGTAGTTGCTGAAGCACAAAAGATGGGTGGAACAGCAGCTTTTATAGATGCTGAACATGCATTAGACGCAATTTATGCCAAAAACTTAGGTGTTGATACAGATAATCTTATTATTTCACAACCAGATACAGGTGAACAAGCTTTAGGAATATGTGATTCTCTTGTAAGAAGTTCTGCTGTAGATATTATTATCATTGACTCTGTAGCAGCACTAGTACCAAGAGCTGAAATAGAAGGAAATATGGGAGATAGCCACGTTGGTCTACAAGCAAGACTAATGTCTCAAGCTTTACGTAAACTAACAGGTGTTATTTCAAAAAGCAATTGTACAGTTATATTCATTAACCAACTTAGAGAAAAAGTTGGAATAATGTTTGGTAATCCTGAAGTTACAACGGGTGGTAGAGCTTTAAAATTCTATTCTTCAGTTAGAATTGAAATTAGAAGAGGAGAAGCTATCAGAAAAGGTGACGATATTGTTGGAAATCATACTAAAGTTAAAATCGTCAAAAACAAAGTAGCACCTCCATTTAAACAAGTAGAATTCGACATTATGTACGGTGAAGGTATTTCTAAAATAGGTACAATATTAGATTTAGCCACTGACTGCAAAGTTGTAAAAAAAGCAGGTGCTTGGTACAGTTATGAAGAAGAAAAATTAGGACAAGGTCGAGAAAACTCTAAATTATTTTTAGAAGAAAATCCAAAAATACTAGAAGAAATTATCGATAAAACTTATGAATTTTATGGATTAAGATCGAAAGAGGATTCAGAGGCTATCAAAACAGAAAATAACGATAATATAAAAGACGAATCGAATAACGAAATAAGTGAGGATGAATTAGACTAGGGCAAGTATTACTTGCCCATTATTTCTATGATGAAGATATTATTTTTTACAGATACACATATAAAATCTAGGAATCCTAGATCTAGAATAGATGATTATGAAGATTCTATTTATAAAAAAATTGAAGAAATAAGGGAAATATCAATAAAAAAAAATGTTGACATGATACTTCACGGTGGAGATTTATTTGATAAAGCAGATGTTGGAATAAAAACAGCATCTAAATTTGGTAAATTATTTCAAACTTTTCCGAAGAAAATTCACATAATAAGTGGGAATCATGATATATATGGTTATAATCCAAACTCTATAGATAGAGCTATGATGGGACTATACAATTCATTAGATGTATTAGAACTAATTGAAGAAGATAAGCCTATTATCATGGAAAAGGATGGTTTAAGGGTTCAAATATCTGGCCAACCATATACTCATGATATTGATTCATCAGATAAATCTCATTATTATCCGAAAAGATTGGATAATATAGACTATCATATACTAATGATACACAGCTTTTTATTGTATAAGAAATTTATTGAACAAATTGAGTATACTTTAATCGATCAAATTATGGATACTGATTGTGATATTGTGTTAAGTGGACACTATCATACTGGATTTAAGACTGTAAAGGTCAATGAAAAGTATTTCGCAAATCCAGGAAGTATTGCTAGAATGACTAATACTGAATCAGAAAGAAAAAGAATACCTAAGGTCTTGATAATCGAACTTACAAAAGATGATATCAAAATTGAAGAAATTTTTCTAAAAAGTGCTAAAAATAGTAGTGAAATTTTTTCTGACGATAAAATAAACCCGTATTCGATTAAAAACAAAAGCCTACTGGATATAAAAGAAAGACTTTCAAAGTTATCAAGCAATCCGATTATAGACATCAATAACAACTTAAAATCCATAGGAAGAGAAATGAAAATAGATGAAGAAATTATTGATGAAGCCATAAGGAGAATAGAATAATGTATATTACCGATATATATTTAACTAATTTTCAGTCATACGAACAAGGTCATTTTGAGCTTTCAGAAAAAGTAAACTTAATTACAGGTGCTTCTGATAGTGGAAAAACTGCCTTAATTAGAGCTCTATCATGGGTCTTATTCAATGATTACACAACTGATTTATTAATCAGAAATGGATATAATAATGTTGAAGTCAAAATTGTATTTAACAACGGCAATTTTATTTTAAGAGGTAGAAAAGGTAATACTAATTATTACTACATTAAAAATAATCCTGATAATGAAGAGATAAAGAAATATGAAAATTTCGGTAGAGAAATACCATCAGAAATTCAAGATGATTTTCTTTTTAAAAAAGTTAATCTTCTGAACGAAAAATACAATATTTTAATCGCTTCACAATTAGAAAATTCATTTTTGCTGTCAGAAACAGATTCCACAAAAGCAAATGCTATCGGGAAGCTAGTAAATATTGATATATTAGACAATGCATCCAGAAATGTCTCAAGAGAAATAAAAAACACAAAAGTAGAGTTAAACTTTAAAAAAAGTTTTATCAACGAAAAAGAAGAATCTCTAAATAAATATGATTATTTAAATGAAGAAAAAATAAAAATTGACAATTTAAAAGTTTTGTACAATAATTTGGCCAAAAATTCAGAAAAATTAAATATATTGAAAACATTATCCATTAAACTTTCTGAATTAAATGTCAGGATTAAAAATGGTTATAAATACTTAGATAACTACAAAGGACTAGATATTTGTTCAGAAACTTTGCAGAATACAGAAGATAATATGTCTTCCTTTACAAAACTTTATCAATTATATGAGTTTTCTCAGGAAATAATAAAAGGTATCGAATCTAGTAATGTAAAATTGAATAATTTAAGATATACGGATTTGATATCAGAAATGATTGATAACGTCGATAAAAATCTTACTTTATTGAAGTTTTTGAAACCATTATATGATAGATTAACCTACGTAAAAAGTAGTTATAACAACTATAAAACTATATTAGAGAAATTTAAACAAGTGCCTAAATCTTATAATATCTTATTAAATACTCAAAATGATATCCAAATTTTAAATCAGTTATCTAATTTAAATGAAAATTACTATAGAATTAACCAAGAAATAAGGGATAATAGTCAGGTATTAACAAGTATTAATACATCTAAAGTATCTGAATTAACAAATAGAATTGATAAAAACAAAGAAAAATATATACAACTATATAAACTTAACATTTCATATCTAAAAATTAATAAAATCATTTTAGACCAAAATGATAAATTAGATAAATTGAATTCTATCAATAATTTACAAATTATATTATTAAATATTAACAAAGCTTTCGAATTGTTAACCAAACTAAAAATAATAAAAAACACCTTAGATGAAAAACAAGAGATTTATCAACAAAATACTAAAGTATTAGCTGAATGTAATTTTTTAATAGATGACTTGATAAATAAATACAAAGAAAGTCTTTACAAAGAAAAAATATGTCCATTTTGTCTAAGTGAAATAGATGAAAATCATGTTACTCAAATAGTAAAGGAGTTAAGGAAATAATGAATACTAATGAACGTTTTAACAACATAAAAGAAAGACTTGATAAAGCCAAAGAAGAAAAAAATAGAGCCGAAATTGCGTTAGAGAATTTAGAGAAGCAAAAAGAAGATATTCTTAACCAGTTGAAAGAATTAAATATAGATCCTGAAAATCTTGAATCAGAAATTACTAGACTACAAAATCAAATCGAACAAGATTTACAAAAAGCTGAGGAGCTTCTTCCTGATGCAAAAAATTGATTTAACTCAAATTCAATCCAAAATCACCTCAATGGAAATTAAGTATCAAAGTGAATTGGCTGTAAAAAAATCAATAGAAGAAGAAATATTAGCTACAAAAAAAAGCATTGATGCTCTTGAAAAGCAAATAGAAAAACTTGAAATCATAAAAATGCTTTATGATAAGACTTCTGAATATTCAAGAGAACAAGCCAAAATTCAAATAGAAAACCTTGTAAGTAGATGTTTAAGTTATATCTTTGAAAAAGAAATGAATTTTAAAATCGAAATAAAAATCAAAAACAACAATCCTTCTGCCAAGTTTTTTATAGAAGAAAGCTTAGATATTGATGGTGAGATTAAAACTTTTACCTACGATATTGTCGATGCTAGAGGTGGTGGAGTAGTAGATATAGTTTCTTTGGCACTAAGAATTTCTTTTATCATGCTATATGAAAATAATCTTGCCAATATTATTGTACTTGATGAACCTTGTAAGCATGTTAGTGAAGACTATATACACAATGTAGCAAATTTTATCAATGAGATCAGTGAGGAATACAATAAACAAATTATAATGATTTCCCATAACGCTCACTTATCAGCTATTGGAGAGATTAACTATAGAATTACAAATAGAAATAATACATCTGAAATAGATGTTATATAATTTTCTATTATATATCTAAATATTGACAATCAACGGTATTTGTACTACACTAAAAGAGTAAATTTATCCAAAAGATTTATTTAATGAATATTGAAAATTGAATAAAGGGGGTGTATTTATGAGCACCGCGACATCTTTAATAATTGCTATAATTGCTGCAATTTTAGGTATTGTAATAGGTTTCTTTTTGAGAAAAAGCATGGCTGAGAAAAAAATCAGAAGTGCTGAAGATTATGCTGTTAAAATAATTGAAGATGCAAACAAAGATGCTGAAACTAAGAAAAAAGAACTATTAGTAGAAGCAAAAGATGAAATCTTTAAGATGAAAAGTGATTTGGATCGAGAAAACAAATCTCGATTGAAAGAAATCAGTCGTCAAGAAGATAGACTTAATTCTAAAGAAGAAAATTTAGAACGAAAAAATGCATCATTAGAAAAGAAGCATAAAAAGCTAGATTCAGAATTAAAGAAAGCTGATGATATGCAACAAAAAATTCAATCCATAATAGATGAAAAAGAATTAGAATTGGAAAAAGTTGCAGGATTAACAAGCGATGAAGCTAAGAACATTGTTCTTGATAGAGTTAAATCTGAAACAATACGTGAGCAAGCTGCTATTATTAAAGAAATCGAATCCAAAACTAAGGAAGAATCTGAAAAATTTGCAAGAGAAATCATTAGTACATCAATTCAAAGATATGCCGCAGATCAAGTAGCGGAATCTACTGTGTCTGTTGTTAATTTACCAAATGACGATATGAAAGGTAGAATCATTGGTCGTGAAGGTAGAAACATTAGAGCATTTGAAACTTTAACAGGTGTAGATTTAATAATTGATGATACTCCAGAAGCGGTTGTATTATCAGCTTTTGATCCTGTAAGACGTGAAATTGCAAGAATCGCTTTGGAAAAACTTATAGTTGATGGAAGAATTCATCCTACTAGAATTGAAGAAATGGTTGAAAAAGCCAAAAAAGAAGTAGATAATACTATAAGAGAAAAAGGCGAAGAAGCTTGTGATGAAACTAATGTACATGGTTTACATCCAGAATTGATTAAAATTCTAGGTAAACTACATTACAGAACAAGTTATGGACAAAATGTTCTTAAACATTCTATTGAGGTATCTAATATCGCTGGAATGCTTGCAAGTGAACTAGGAGTAAACGT
Organism: Finegoldia magna; assembly: GCF_018371055.1. Classification (GTDB taxonomy): domain Bacteria; phylum Bacillota; class Clostridia; order Tissierellales; family Peptoniphilaceae; genus Finegoldia; species Finegoldia magna_I. Next base: position 8,570 of record NZ_JAGYZD010000015.1, read on the forward strand.
GAAATTAGCTAAAAGAGGTGGATTACTTCACGATTTAGGAAAAGCAATTGACCACGAAATCGAAGGACCACACGTTGAACTAGGTGTTAACGCTGCCAAAAGATTCAAAGAACCAAAAGATGTTATCAATTGTATTGAGGCTCATCATGGCGATGTTGAACCAACATGTATTGAATCTATATTAGTTCAATCTGCTGATGCAATATCAGCAGCAAGACCTGGAGCTAGACGTGAATCTATGGAAAACTATATCCAAAGATTAGAAAATCTAGAACAAATAGCTAATTCATTTGATGGTATTGAAAGTTCTTATGCTATACAAGCTGGTAGAGAAATCAGAATTATGGTTAAACCAGAAGTTATTGACGAAAGCTCTATGGTTATATTAGCAAAAGATGTAGCTCATAAAATTGAAAGTGAATTAGAATATCCTGGACAAATTAAAGTAAATGTCATTAGAGAAAATAGGGTATCAGATTACGCAAAATAAGAATTAACTTAGAAGGTCAACACATGTTGACCTTCTTCTAATATGAAAAACTTTAAAAGGATTTAAAAATGATTGATATGCACGTACATTCTACAGAAAGTGATGGAAGATTAAGTATTGAAGAAATTCAAAAAACTGCAAATAAAAATCATATAGATGAAATTGCAATTACTGATCATGATATTTTAATGTCTCCTGATCCAGAACTTTGTAATACTAACATCATAAAAGCTGTAGAATTTGGTATAACTTATAAAAACAAAGAAGTACATATTCTTGGGTATTATGTAGATAGTTACAATGAAAACTTACGAAAAATTTCTGAATTGGCTATAAATGATAGAGCAAATAGACTTGATATTTTTGAGAAGAATTTTGCTAAATTCGGAATCAAAATTGACAAAGAAAAAGTCCTAAATTATAGTAAGGATAAAGTTTTTTCTAGAAGTAATTTAGCTCAATACTTAGTTGATATTAATATATGCAAAAATAAAAACGAAGCTTTTAACGAATATTTGTCTCCAAAAGGTAAATGTTATGTCGCAAAAAACTTCACATCACTACAAAACATTATTGATTCTATAAAATCAGCTAATGGAGTATGTGTTTTAGCACATCCTATAACATTGAATGATGATAATATCGTAAATGAAATAATAGATATGGGTATTGATGGAATTGAAGTAATTAATTCAAAGCACTCATTTACTGATATAAAAAAATATTTAAATATAGCGATAAAAAACAGGCTACTATATACAGCAGGAAGCGACTGTCATGGTAAGCAGTTTGATGGTAACTATTTAATGGGAAATTTTGCATTAAATTATTCATCACTTAAATCTATAAAAAAACTACACGAATTAAGGAGCAATTATGTTATCAAATAAAATTAACAGTATAAATCCATCTTTAACACTTGAGTTGAGTGCTAAAATTAATAAATTAAAAAAAGAAGGAATAAAAGTCTATAACTTTACAGTTGGAGAACCGGACTTTAAGACTCCTAGATATATAATTGATAAAAATATAGAGTACTTGGATAACGGAATTGTTAGATATACCGATACTAGCGGAATACCTGATTTACGAGAAGAAATAAGTTTAAAACTTAACAAATTTAACCATATAAAATGCGATAAAGATTCTATAGTCGTATCTACTGGAGCTAAACAAGCAATAGTTAATAGCTTATTTGCATTAACTAATCCTAATGATGAAGTTCTTATACCATCACCATATTGGTTAAGTTATCCTGAAATGTGTAAATTAACAGATTGTAAGCCTGTCATTTTACCATATAATGAACACTTTAAAGTCGATGTCGATATATTAAACCAATATAAAAACTCAAACACTAAGTGTCTTATATTAAATAATCCTTCTAATCCTACAGGAGTTATTTATTCAAAAGAAGAGTTACTTAGTATTGGTAACTGGGCAGTTGATAATAATATTTATATTATATCTGATGAAATTTACGAAAGATTATCATATGATAAAGAATTTATAAGTATAGGATCATTATCCGATAAAATTAATGAGATAACAATAACAATAAATGGTTTTTCAAAGGCTTATGCAATGACTGGATTTAGGTTGGGATATTCTTGTAGCTCTAAGGAGGTCTCTAAGCTCATAAAAAGACTTCAAGGACATATTACATCAAACGCGAATACATTGAGCCAAATAGCCGGTTTAACAGCGTTAAAAGACGAATCTAATGAAGTAGAGCAAATGATTGTGGAATTTAAGTCCAGAAGAGACTATATAGTATCAAAATTAGATGAATTTAACTTAGAATATATTTATCCAACAGGAGCATTCTATGTATTTATTAAAATGGATCAATTTTATAATAGCACAATTAATAATTCTTTAGAATTATGTAATGAATTGCTTTCAAAATATAATATTGCATTTGTACCAGGTATTGTTTTTGGAGATGATAAATATATTAGAATGAGCTATGCAACAAGTATTGAAGATATTAAACAAGGATTAGAAAACTTAAACAATTTCATATCAGATCTTAAAAAATATAGCGAATAAAATTTGCTATATTTTTTTGACAATAGAGGATGATTTTGATAAAATTATAATGTCACAAAATAATAATTTTGTGACATTAAGGTTATGGATTTTGGAGGTACTATGAATAGCTATCCTATGATACTTATGGATTTTTTAGACTACTTAGAAACTATTAAAGGACGTTCGTCAAACACAGTTAAAGAATATGCTTACGATATCAATTTAATGATTAAATACATTATAGCGCGTAAGCAAAATATAAAATTAAAATCATTTGATGATATTGTTAATATTGATTCTTCTGATGTAGATTTGAATTTTTTCAAAAATATCGATGTTATTGATTTGCACTCTTTTATGGGATTTTTAGACCATAACAGATCCAATGGTTCATCTACACGTAGCCGTAAAACTTCTAGTATAAGAACTTTTTATAAGTATCTTATCAATATAAGAAAATTAGATATATTAAACCCTGCAGAACTTTTAGACTCGCCGAAAAAAAATATTAGACAACCAGTATATCTCACGCTTGATGAATCATTAGATTTACTTAAAGTTATATTACGTGAAAAAGATGAAGAAATAAAAGCTCGTGATTACTGTATTACAGTTTTATTTTTAAACTGTGGAATGAGACTATCTGAGCTAAGCAGCATAAACATTGATCATATAAAAACAAATACATTGAGAGTTATCGGTAAAGGAAACAAAGAAAGAACAGTTTATCTAAATGATATGTGTTTGGATGCTTTAGATAATTATCTTAAAATAAGACCAGAAATAGATAATGACGCTCTTTTTATTAGTAAAAAAAGAAATCGAATGAGTAATCGTGCTATACAGTACAGAATTGAACATTATTTAAAAGTTGGTGGATTTGACACTAGTTTATACAGTGTTCATAAATTACGTCACACTGCAGCGACATTAATGTATCAATATGGTAATGTCGATATAAAAGTATTGCAAGAAATTTTAGGACATGAATCAGTGTCAACCACACAAATATACACCCATGTAGATAATAACAGTTTAAGAAGTGCAGTAAATAAAAATCCACTTAATAGCTTGAACAACGATTTAAAAAAATAATAACTAAGAAAAAAAAGATCAAGACATGTGCTTGATCTTCATTACTGTTATTAGATAGTATTAGGAGTATAACAGTATCTTATTTATTTATTAAAGGTATGTTCAAATGTTCGCCTACTTTAATTGAGCTACCTTCTATAAATCTATTATATTGTTTTATTATTGATATGAATTGTCTTGTACTCATATTATCTGGTTTGAATTTTGTAGAAATTTTCCATAATGAATCTGATGGTTCTACTATATAATACTCAGTGCTATATTCTTGATTCTCGTAATTACCATAACTAAGATTAGACGTTAATACTAAAATCATCAAGGACAATGCTACAAAACAAATCGATATAAATCTAAAAAATTTGAACTTATTTGTAATTTTATATTTTTTCATATTTCCTCCCGTTCAGAAACTATTTTCTGTACATATGTTCTACGGTTTTATTCTACAACATATGTTCTTATATGTCAATAAAAATTTTTATGTTCTATTAAAAAAGGAAACAAATGTTTCATTTCTTGAAGAAATATGATATAATCAAGAAAAGAATAGAAAAGGAGTATATTAATGTACGATGATTTAACCTCTAAGCAAATAGAAATATTAAAATTTATAAAAAGATATATAGATTACAAAGGATATCCCCCTGCTATTCGCGAAATTGGTGATAGTTTGAATATCAATTCTACATCAACTGTTCATAATAATATTTTGAAATTAGAAATGAAGGGTTATTTAAGAAGAGATCCATTAAAAAATAGAGCTTTAGAAATTATAGATAGTGTTTATGAAGAACAAGAAAACGAAATAAAAAAAGAAACTATAGATGTTCCTATTGTTGGTAAAGTTCAAGCTGGAATGCCAATTTTGGCCATAGAAAATGTCGAAGATACATTTCCTCTTCCTATTGAATATACATCACAAGGTGTAGTTTTTATTTTGAAAGTCCAAGGAGAATCTATGATTGAAGACGGAATATTAAACGGCGATAAAATAATTGTTCGCAAACAAAATACTGCAAACAATGGTGATATTGTCGTTGCATTAATGGACGAATCGGCAACAGTTAAAAGATTTTATAGACATTCAGATCATATTGAATTAAGACCTTCAAATTCAACTATGTATCCTATTATTGTAAAAGATGTAGAAATTTTAGGAAAAGTTATTGGTTTATACAGAACAATTTATTAAATAAAACTATGCCCTCTAATTATCACAATAATTAGAGGGCTTTTGTCATTTTAAATTAGATTTTTATTTTTTAAATTCTTAACAACTTTCATACAAGCAAGTAATGCTTGATTATAACTCAGTGATCCTTGAAAATAAGCTACATAAGGCTCTCTTAAAGGACCATCAGCTGAAATCTCTATACTAGAACCATCTATAAAGCTTCCCGATGCCATTATGACTTTATCATCATATCCAGGCATATCCCAAGGATAAGGAACTACGTGTGAATCTACGACAGATGACTCTTGAATTGATCTACAAAATTCTACAACTCTTTCTGCGTTTTTTAGAATAATCGCACAAATTATATCACTTCTTTTATCTTCTACATCAGGAATTGTTTTAAATCCTAATTTTTTAAATACGTGAGAAAATAATAATGCTGATTTCATAGCTTCTATCGTAATTTTAGGAGCTAAAAATAATCCTTGTAATGTATTTCTAGTAGTACCAAAAGTTATTCCTACTTCCTTCCCTATTCCTGGTGCAGTTAAAGTATTTGCTACCCTATCAATAATAGACTTTTTACCAGCAATGTATCCACCAGAAAGAGCTATTCCTCCACCTGGATTTTTTATCAAAGATCCAGCAATAACATCACATCCAACTTCAATAGGCTCTTTGTATTCAGTAAACTCTCCGTAACAGTTATCAACCATGATGATAACTTCTGGAAATTTTTCTTTGATAAATTTAGCTGCTTTTTCAATTTGTCCAATATTAATAGCATTTCTTAAGCTATATCCTGTTGACCTTTGAATAGCAATCATTTTTACCGAAGAGTCTATTTTAGATTCTACAGCTTCCAAATCTATATTATTATCTACCAAATCAACATAGTCAAAGTCAATTCCAAATTCTTTCAAATTACATGGAGAATTGCCTTCAATGCCTATCACCTCTTGTAATGTATCGTAAGGCAAACCCGTAATATATAATAACTTATCTCCAGGCAATAATACGCCTTTCATTAACAAGCTCAATGCGTGAGTTCCAGAAGCAATTGAAGGTCTAACAAGGCAGTCTTCTGCCTTAAAAATATCCCTAAAAATCGCTTCACATTTATCTCTTCCAACATCTCCATATCCATATCCAGTTGTTGATGCAAAATCAGTAGCTTGTAACTTATTGTCTTGGAAAGCTTTCAAAACCTTAAGTTGATTAACAAACTCCAAATTTTCCAATTCTTTAAATCTATCTGATAGTTGATTATTACTTTCTATGACTGTATCATAGCTAAAATCATCTACATCATACCATTCTTTTATTTTATCTTTTATCATATAACCATTCTTTCACATTTCCCAAACAAATTTGTTCAATATCTTCAAATTTATTAAAATCTTCCAAATTCATCCAATGAATTCTTTCATCTTGTCTGAACCAGGTTAACTGTCTCTTGGCATATTTTCTGCTATTTTTTTTCATTAAACTAACCATATCTTTAAAAGAGATCTCATTATTCAAATACATGAAAGCTTCTCTGTAACCTATAGCTTGAATTGATTGAGAACTTTCATCTGTCAGCTCATAAATATATTTACATTCAGACATAAAGCCTTCATCGATCATCTCATCTACTCTTTGATTTATCCTTTCATAAAGGATCTCTCTATCATCATTTAATCCAATTATATAAAAATCATAATCATCGTTATAATGATCGAATTTGTCGTTTATTTCACTAAATCTATGACCAGTAAGCTTGTATACTTCAATTGCTCTAATAACACGTCTCACATTGTTCTTGTGAATTTTACTTGCCGACTCAGGGTCTATATCCTCCAACATTTTATGGAGTTTTTGATTGCCTTGTGATTCTGCAAAATTTTCCAATTCATGTCTTAATTTTTCATCAGATTTAACAGTGTTAAATTCTAATTTATGTGTTATAGAATTGATATATAATCCTGTACCTCCAACGATAATTGGGATTATATTTTTAGCTGAAATTTCTTCAATTTTATCTATGCAAAGACTTTGAAATTGTTCTACATTAAAATTTTCATTCGGTTCAACTATATCTATCAAATGATGTTTTATTTCTTTCTGATATTTTGGTTCAACTTTTGCAGTACCAATATCCATATACTTATAGATTTGCATAGAATCTGCAGAAATAATCTCGCTGTTTAAACTTTTTGCTAAAAAAATACTTAAGCTGGTCTTCCCTACTCCAGTAGGTCCGACGATTACAATACATTTTTTTCTCATTTTATCCTCATAAACATTTTTTCTAAATCTTTTTCATTCATTTCAATAAAAGTTGGTCTTCCATGAGGACAAGTTAATGGATATTCACACTTAAATAAATCTTCTAAAAGTTTAATTATTTCAAAGTTACTTAATGTATCACCAGCTTTTACACTCATTTTACAAGATCTCTTTATTACTTTAGACTCTATTACGTCAAAAGGATCATTTGAATTCTTAGCAATTGTATCCAAAATATCAGTAAATAAAAACTCAGCATTTGAATTTCCAAATAAATAAGGAACAGCACGAATAACAACGGAATCATCTGAAAAAACATCACTTTCATATCCCAATTCTTCAAATATA
>NZ_JAGYZD010000016.1 GCF_018371055.1 Finegoldia magna
TGAAATAGAATCTGAAATGAAACAAATGAGACGCGAAAAAATCGAAGACGTTTTGATTCTAACAGGTGAATCGCAAAAATACTCCTCGGTGGATTATATCTGTGACGCCGTAAAATTGGCGAAGAAATATTTCCGTGTAGTTGGCGTTGAAGTCTACCCTACAAATGTCGAAGATTACAAAAACCTTCACGAAGCAGGCTGTGATTTCGTTACAGCTTTCCAAGAAACATATAACCCCACAAACTACAAATTCTATCACCCAACTGGACACAAATCTTGCTTTCCTTATCGATTGGACACACAAGAACGTGCAATCATGGGAGGAATTCGTGGCGTAGGGTTTGGGGCGTTGTTCGGACTTTCCGATGGAATTGAAGACTGTTTTTGCTTGGGAATGCACGCCAATTTACTGCAAAAAAAATACCCACACGCAGAAATCAGCATATCATTTCCAAGAATCAGACCAACAAAAAACGAAGAAGATTTGAACATAAAAGAAGTTCCTGAGACAAAATTGATGCAATTTATAATCGCAACCAGAATCTTCTTGCCATTCGCACAAATCACAATCTCAACAAGAGAATCCAACCAATTTCGTAACTTGTCGTTGTTGATGGGAGCTACCAAAATCTCCGCAAGCGTCGACACAGGAATCGGAAGAAGAAATGACGAAAAAGATAAAGGCGACGAACAATTCTTGATCAACGACACACGAACAGTCGACCAAGTAGAAAAAGATTTGAAGAAGTACAATTTGTATCCTGTGTATAGCGACTACATTGATGTGTAGAATTTTATATCTTATCATAAGCCCACATTGGTGGGCTATTTTTTGATATTAATATCTCTTGTTTATTTCTATTCTAATCCTACTTGCAATAAAAAAAGAAGCAGATTTTTTCTCTACTTCTCCAATTTATATTTTATTTTTCCTTGTATTTTTCTATTACTTTTTCAACTTGTTCTTCAAGCTCTTCTCTATTTGGAATATACAAAGTGTATTTTGATGCGAATATTTTATTTGATAAGTTTCCTAATGCGTATTCTGCTTGTACCCCGTCCTTATCTGTACACAATATTATTCCTATCGGTTCATTGTCCATCTCATCATTAACTTCTGATTTGTAATAATTGAGATACATATTGATTTGACCTACTGCTTCTGGCATGAGCTTACTTGTTTTTAGTTCGATTAAGACATAAGACCTTAAAATCTTATTGTAAAATACCATATCCACATAATAGTGGGTGTTGCCGAGGGTTACTCTTTGTTGGCTGCCTACATACATAAAACCCTTGCCAAGTTCAAGCAAGAATTTTTCAATATGGTCTATGAGTGCTTTTTCTAAATCACTTTCCATCATTGGCTTTTCTTCTGTCAGGCCTAAAAATTCAAATACATAAGGATCTTTTACAAAGTCAGATGGCTTATTTATTTCATTGCCCTTTAAAGCTAGGTCTAGGACTTTTTCTTTATTCTCTTCTCCTGATGATAAGAGCAATCTTTCAAAAAGCGATGTTTTGATTTGCCTTTTAAGTTCTCTTACCGACCAATTTGCGTTGATACTTTCTTTTTCATAAAAACTTCTTTTTTTTTCATCGCTAATGGATAAAAGCTCACAATAATGAGACCAGGTCAATTTAACAGACACTGTCTGTTGAATTTCATATTCTTGAAAAAATCTCCTCATAAATTGCAAGTTTGATACTGAAAATCCTCGCCCATATTCTTTAGTTAATCTCTTAGATAAATCTTTAAGCAATTCTTTACCATACTCTGCTCTTTCTGAATGACCTTGCTCATCTTCTACTATGATACGTCCAATCTCCCAGTAAGTTTGCACCAAAATATTATTGACTTCTCTTGCAACTTCATTTCTTGCCTTATCCATCAATATTTTTATGCTATCAAAAACATCATCATGAACTCTATCTATGTTGTTTTCGTTATCCATACAAAGCACCTCTTTGACCTATTAATTGCTATAATTATATCATTCTTAAGCATGAGTTAGGTTGAAAACGTGGACGAAGATGTTTAATACCTATATGAAATTACATCATTCTCAAACTGTTAAATCAGCATCATGAATACAATAAGCGTTTAATACCTATATGAAATTACATCATTCTCAAACACTAACTGACACATAGCTTATGCTAGGCTTGTTTAATACCTATATGAAATTACATCATTCTCAAACACCAAACAGAAGTTCCATAAAAGATGCAAGGTTTAATACCTATATGAAATTACATCATTCTCAAACAATGCGTGGATGAATTTCAACAAATCAATAGTTTAATACCTATATGAAATTACATCATTCTCAAACTCTGATAGCACCCAGATTCGTTGCTCCTCAGTTTAATACCTATATGAAATTACATCATTCTCAAACTTATCGGCTGTATTTGTGGTTATTTACAGTGTTTAATACCTATATGAAATTACATCATTCTCAAACATATGTTGTTTTTGTATTCTCTTAAAAATTGTTTAATACCTATATGAAATTACATCATTCTCAAACTTTGCCATTACGCTTGCTTTGTTCATATTAGTTTAATACCTATATGAAATTACATCATTCTCAAACTTTTGACCTATTTCTAAATCCTTAGTTTTAGTTTAATACCTATATGAAATTACATCATTCTCAAACCAGGTAAAATTAGTGGAAAAGATTACGGCAGTTTAATACCTATATGAAATTACATCATTCTCAAACAGTATCTAAAAGATGGTAAAGTTTATTCACAGTTTAATACCTATATGAAATTACATCATTCTCAAACAATAACTCTGTCAATGTTTCCTAAATCGTTGTTTAATACCTATATGAAATTACATCATTCTCAAACAGTTATCAAGCGTAAAACCTCATTGTCATTGTTTAATACCTATATGAAATTACATCATTCTCAAACTATTTCAGAAGAAGTATTTAATGAATTACTGTTTAATACCTATATGAAATTACATCATTCTCAAACTGGCTTCAAGCGTAAAGCCTCATTGTCACTGTTTAATACCTATATGAAATTACATCATTCTCAAACTCTCAGGGGGTGGAACTGGTCGTTTTGATGGTTTAATACCTATATGAAATTACATCATTCTCAAACTATCAGTTTTAAGTTTAATCAATGGTAATTGTTTAATACCTATATGAAATTACATCATTCTCAAACAGCCGATTATTGATAAATACAAAAAGATGAGTTTAATACCTATATGAAATTACATCATTCTCAAACATCTTAAATAAGATTGAGAAATCACGCTCAGTTTAATACCTATATGAAATTACATCATTCTCAAACCATATTAACTCCTTTTAATTCAATGTTGCAGTTTAATACCTATATGAAATTACATCATTCTCAAACCTCAAATCCATGAGATAGAATCACTCCATCAAAGCGGTAATTTCATATAGATAATTATAAAACTCTGCATAAATCATTATCGAACAGCAATTTTTTAGAAATGTAATCGCTGTCTACTAATATATTATCATAATTTATTATGCAAATGTTCTTAATTTTAATGTAATCGGATAATTCTTTGAGCTCTTCTTCTGTAAAATACTGCAATAAGTTTATTGTGTAGAACACATCTATCTTTAAGACATTTTGGTATATGTCTAAATAAGAAACAAACTTATCCAGGAAATCTGTGTAGTCTACACTTGGTTTAATTGGTACTACCTTTAATAAAGATTCAAAATTTATTTCATCACCAATTTCTAGCATATACGGATAATCTAGTGTGATGTCGTTAATAAAATTAACAATTGATGAGTTTAAATTTATTTTTTGTTCGTAATGTTTTTCATCTGAGATAATTTCCATTAAATCTTTAATAATTTTCGTAGTAATTTTCTTGTCATCAAAGTCCAAGATAGCAGAGTTTTCTATGACTTTGTATTTTGTAATTAACTTGTCATCATCATATAATTCTATGTTTTCCTGGTTGTATATGTTTTCTATTATTTTCCTATATTCTAATTTGTTTTCAATTGTGATGTTGCAAATATCCCCATAGCCTATGAAAAATGGTTCATTTAATAGTTCGTATTTTAGGTTCATAGTATTATCAATCCTTCATCCGTGTCCACTAAGCTCGATTTATTCTCTCCTACAATGTATTCCATAGATTGAAATTGTTTTTCGGTTATTGTTAGTATTTGCACTATTCCCATCGATGGTTTGTTCTTTTCTATTCTATCTTTTAATGTATTAGCATTTGTTTGATTCAATGATAGTTTGCAGTAAACAGATTCTTGTAACATCATGAATCCTTCCGACAGTAAAAATTTTCTAAAAGATCTGTATCTTTTTTTATCATCTAGTGATATTGTTGGCAAATCAAAAAATACTATTGTTCTCATATATCTATAACTCATAATCAATAAATTTAATTAATTGTTCTTCTCCTTTCTCTAACGCTAAAAACACCGACTTGCAATACTCATTAACCGCATTTAGTAATGTATACCTTGTTTTTTCCACTAAAACTTCTTCGTCCATAATTTTCAATATTGCTATTTTTTCTTCCTTCTCGAATTTCTCTGGTTCATAAAAATATACAATATTATCAATCATAGGTCGTAGCGGTTCCATTAAATCGCTTGATAAATTGTAGTAATTAAATTGATTTTCGTGAAATATCCCAAGTTGTGTTAAATATCCCGATGATGTGATCTCTCGTGTGAATATTGATAGTAATATAGAATATCCGAAATTCAGCATCGCATTTGTCGGATTATCTTGGCTTCTCGAAAAATCTTTGCCAAAAAGACTATTGAAATATACTTTTGCTGCATGACCTTCCCTGTTCGAAACATCTCCATCTTGTACTTGTGATTTATATTCTAATAGAAGATTGGCATTATCGTTGCCTATAAATTTCAATAGCAAAGCTTGCCTATTGATTTTCTCTTTGGTAATTTCTCTCCACGTCTTTTGTTTAGAATTATTCTGCCATGAAATTTGCTTTCTAATCATTAGAGGAGAGTTGTGTTTATTATAATAATTAACAATTTCTCCAATTGTGTTATGGTCTTTTCCGCAGAAAATTATTTTTACTTTTTCAGCTATTAATTTTTCGATCAATGCTGTTGTAAATGAAACCATTGTTGAATCGATTATCAACACCGCAATTTCCGGTATGTGAATTTTTACGATTTCTTCTTTTCTAATAACTAGATTATTTAATTTCAAGTCGAGCTTTGCTCGACCTGAAATTAATACTGTTCTCCATCCCATTATTTTATTCTTATCCTCTTTTCATATATTCCTGTTATTGATTTATATACTAGATAAACTTTGCTATATTTTTCTAAATTTTTTGCCATCAAAGTTTTTCCTGACGATTTTGGGAGATTTATAACTGATAGATCCGCTGCCGCTACGGTTCTCTTAGTTAAAATCTGTAAATTAGTCATTAGATTGTATAACTGTGAAGTAGTAAACTCATTAAAATTAATATCTTTTAGATTAGGTAAATTAATCCTATTAATATAAGGCTTTGCATTAAGTTTACTAATAATTTTTTTCAAGCACTCTTTTAATAAAATGTTATCTTCATCATCATATACTGAATCTCCCATTTGTTTAGCTTTCAAGGATTTGTTTTCTAAATATTTGTAACTATTCATTTCTTCTGTTGTCCAATACATCTGAATATTTGGCTCAATTATTATTTGTTTTCCTGTCTTGCCTGTAATAATATAATTAAAGCCATCTATCTCTATTTCAGTCTTATATTTGATTTTATCTATTAAGATTATAGGATCTTTTAGCTTCAAGATTTCTTTAGCATAGTCTAAAATAACATTTTGATTTTTGTTCATGGCGTCCTTTAAATATAACGGTGCAAATTCAATTGTTTTTTGTCGACATCCTTTAATCGTATGCTCTACCAAGAATAGGAACGCTCCACTAATCGACTTGTATCCTCCGTATTTTGATACATCTTGTAATCTATCATCTTTTTTTAGTGGAAGATACATTGTGTCTTTCTTGTAATCTCTCTTTCCAGATATAGTTGCATTGAATAGCTCTCCCTTTTGTATATAACTTTCATTGCTGATTAAAACTGATGGTTTATTCAATGTACCTGTAATTAATTTTTTACCTTTTTCAGGTGTCCAGATAACTTTTCCTTTGGATTTACGAGGTCTTGTAAAATATTTGCTTAACGAATATTTTACCTTGTCACCCTCTCTATTTTCTTTGACGTAATTTATTGGATTTGATGTAAATTCTCGATTCCACACATCTCCTACTACAATATTCAAAAACGCATCATGTGCATGGTGAAGGTCATTTACTTCTCTGGATTTCAAAGTATTCATGTCTTTTCTCAAATCACTTGCAAGGCTTGCTTTTACAGGTATTATTTTTGATTTTAGATAGAACTTTTCAAATAATTCTTTGATTGCTTTTATAGATTGTCTTGTTTCTACAAGTTGTCTGTTAATAAATCCTCCCAGTTCTTCATTTGTTAGTGGTGTGTTTCTTATTAATCTGTTGTATTTTTCTTTGCTGATGAACTCTTTTTCCATCAAATACTTCCAGTAATTGTAAATATCCGGATTGTTTCTTATACTTGATGGTACGGGATATATATCTTTTTTGGTAGTTTGATTTGCATTTCTATTTACTAAAACAAGGTTATTTATTATTGAGTCATCTTTTTTCATTCTCTGAGGAATTACATGATCTATATCATATTGTGTAGAATCGAATAATTTATCCAAGTCAATCTTTTCACCAGTATACATATCTTTTCCCATTTGAGTGTAGTAAAGATAAAGTTTTTTGCTTCTAAGATTGCTATCATCTAATTTATTCAACCCATCAAAAAGCTCATTATATTGGCTATCTCTTTCATCTTTTTTTATCGCCTTATAAAGGGCTAGCAATTTATTCTTTCTTGAAATTGTCGTCTTTTTTTCCTCTTCAGATTTTGCCATTTCTATGAAGATTTTATCCGGGTCATATCCAATAACCTTTGTGATTTCTTCTGTAACTCTAATAACTTGCCATATCATCTTTTTTACAGATGGAGATACATAAAGATTTTCAACTACTTCATAACTTATTTCTTGAGGAATATATTTTTTCCTTAGCTTATCAATATCTTTATTAAAGCTGTAGTTTTGGCTTCCAATAATTTGCATCAAATTGTCACTTGAATTTCTCAAGAAATTAATTACTGTATCAATCTCGCCTGTTTCGATATTTGTACCTGTAATTCCGTCTAATAATTTTCTTGATAATCTTCCCCAATCTTTGTATTTAAGGTTGATAATTTTTTGAATTTTAGAACTTGATAAATCGGGATAAGTTTCTTCGATGTATTTTTTCAAAAGTTTTTTGTTTCCCGTATGAATTGTAATTTTCTCAATGAGATCTTCGACCATTTCAACGTCAAACTTGTCTTCTAATATGTTTTTAAAATCAATATATGATTTCATATTGGATGCTATTTCCAAGTTTTTCTCTGAATTATCAAAATCTTCTTTATCCGCAAAGTTATTTCTTATCATATAATCTCTGATTGATTTGAGAGTAACCTTTGTCTTTTTCTTAAATAATTCTTCAATTAATTTCAACTTAACATCATTAACTAGTGGCTTTCCATTGATCCTCAAATTATTTAATTCATTTAGAACCATATATTCTGAATAAAGAATAGAAGATTTAGGAAGAACTGTCTCTTCTGGAAGATAAGTGCATTGATTTAGCATTCTTTTGATAAATTCTTCTTCACTTTTATGAAGATCGACTATTTTTTCAAAATTCCATGGTCTTATTTTTTCACCTTTATTTCTGAATATCCAAGCATTTCCGCCATTGTTTTTGTGATAATCATTTAATGGTCCAACATAATATGGAATCCTAAATGTGAATGTTTTTCTAATCTTTTCTATTTTTGTATATTCTTCCTTCTTATTATTAAAGCTAGGATAGTTTTTGGCTAAGTTTTCCAATATTTTATCTAATTCAAAAAGGTGAATTTGATGTGGAATAACCGAATTTATGGATGATATTTGTTTTAATAGAAAGTTTTCTTGTTCTATTTTGCCCAATAAATACTTAACATCTTCATCTTCACAGTCGCATTGTTTTTCAAGAATTCCTTTTACGTTTTTTGCAAATTCACTATTTGATATTTTCTTCTTTGCAGTAATCTTTTTGTTTTTGTTCAAATAATATCCAATATATGAAACATATCCTTTTCCATTATCTTCCTTGAATACCTGCTTGAACAATTCTCCATCTTCATCGTATTTTTTTATTACTTTTTTAAGTATTTCGAGGTCTTTTTTATGTTCATCGTATCGTTCGACTTGTGCATCAGAAAGTGTACTCTTACCTTTTAAAATAGATTGAAGGATTACAAAATCATATGTTGATTTAAGTGTGTTAAACAATGTTATGTTTTCTTGTAAAACTTCCTCAAAATATTGGAGATTTTCCTCGTAGATATCTCCTGTAAGAACGAAATCTTCCTTGTTATCTTCCTTTATTTTTTCAAGAATGTCTTCATCTGAAATTATATTTTTTATTTTTGCTTTACCAGTAACTATTGATTCAAAAATCGAGTACAAGATTTTACCTTCTTGTTTATTAAAATCTTGCGCATTTATAAGCTCTTTTAGAATGTTTTTCTTTTCAGTTTTCTTTTCGTTCACATCCGCCAAAATTTCAAATATCGAATCCATAAATTCTTCTTCTAATTCGATTTTTAATAAATCATTTATTAATAGAATAAGTTGTTGTTTTAATGGTTTATCATCTGTAACGTGAGAAATCTGACCATCTATTAGAAAATGTCCCCTTCTTTTCATCATTTGATTGATAGCTAGAAAATAATATCTGATGTCTACGTTCTTGTGTTCTTCCATCAAATATTTTCTAAGATGAAAAATAGTAGGAAACTTTTCAAAATATTGCTTGTCACTGAAATTTTTATCATTAAATAACGAATATTTTCCAGATACTTTCTTGTCTTCAGCCCAGAATTTGCTTTCATCAAGTCTGTCATAGAAGTCTTTGTCAACCTTTTTGATTTCATCTTCAAATATTTCTCTCAAAATTTGAAGACGCATACCTTTTCTGTCGTTTCTTCTTCTACCACTTCTAAATGTTCTTGTATCTGCGGCTGTTTTTGCTTTTTCAAATAATCTGACTCCCCACAAATCTTTTCCTTTGGCTCTGAGTATATTATAGAATTCGTCAGTCACAGCCCATCCTACACTATTAGTACCTACATCCAATCCGATATAATATTTTTTTTCGCTTTTCATAAATCCTCCAGATAAACGTTGACAAAAATTGGGTTTTCTAATATAATTTAGTTAATCTCAGTTTAATACTTATATGAGATTACATCATGAGTTCAAATAAAAGTTTACTCAAATCGCCCGAAAGGGCCCACATTGGTGGACTAAACAAATCTTCGGATTTGTTTTTTTATTGCATATTATTATTAGATTTTTGTCTTTGATTTTATTATACCAAATACTATAATGAATTCTAAGCTTTATTAATACTGTGAAATATGTTTTCTGAATAGAATTGGAAACGTTTGGTTGAAAGTTTGTTTATCGATTTATATCATAAAACAATTGACAATCTATCACATTAACCATACACTTTAATTATAATTATTTTGAGGAGGGGTTTATTTGGACAGAAAAACTCACAAGCTCGTTCAATGTGCAGTGCTTGCTGCATTGTGTTTCATCACGTTCACTTATTTGCAAATCAAGGTTCCCGTTCCTGGTGGAGATTTCACATCGATCCATTTTGGTAACGTGTTCTTGGTTTTGGCGGCGCTTTTACTTGGCGGTCTTTACGGTGGACTTGCTGGTGCAATCGGAATGACTATCGCAGACATCATGGATCCTGTGTATATAATGGTCGCTCCGAAGACTTTCGTGTTGAAGTTGTGTATTGGTTTGATTGTGGGAGCAATCGCTCACAAATCCAAGAAAATCAACGAATCTAACGACAACAAATACATTTTGAAGTGGGCTGTTATCGCTTCATGTGCAGGGATGTTGTTCAATGTGTTCGCTGATCCATTTGTAGGTTATTTTTATAAATTATATGTCTTGGGTCAACCACAACAAATAGCATCTGCGTTGGCGAAAATCAGCGCCGGTGTAACTTTCTTCAATGCTGTTGTGACTGTTATCGTTGCAAATATTTTGTACATGGCAGTGCGTCCAGTGTTGAAACGCTCACATTTATTGGATTAAAAAATGCGTCAGATTACTCTGACGCATTTTTATGTTGACAGTTCAAACAAAAAATATTACAATCAAGTTAGAAAGTAGGAAATTCTAACTTGAGAGGTGATAATATGTTAGTTGAACTTAAAGCAAAGTCGCAAGTGACAATTCCAAAAGATATTGTGAATTCTCTTGATTTGAACCAAGGAGATCAATTCGAAGTTATGGAAGAAGATGGCAAGATTATTTTCGTCCCTGTAGCTGTATATCCAGAACGTGTGATTGAAAATTTAAAAAAATCCGTTAAAGAACTAAAAGTTTCGATTGAAAATGGCGACCAACCTGTTTTTGACAATATTGATTCTCTTTTTGAAGAGTTGGACAAGTAATGAGCTATAAAATAACTTACACGAAATCATTTAAAAAATACTACAAAAAATTATCTGATATCGAAAAAAAGCAAACCAAGAAAAAACTTTCATTCTTTATAGATAATCCAACTCACCCATCTTTAAGAACAAAGAAAATTCAAGGTAGTAATGGCTTGTGGGAATCTTCTGTAAATATGGATATACGAATTATTTGGTATTACGAAAATAATGAGATGATTATTTTGTTGGATATTGGTCATCACGATATTTTATTTGATTTTTGATTAAATTAAAAAATGCGTCAGATTTTACTCTGACGCTATTTTTATAATTACCCTATCGCTATAAACACTATTGCAAGTATCAACGCTAATAATCCTACAAGGATGCATTTTCTACAAGTAGATATTCTTTTCAATATCATTTCTTGTTCTTTTTTGGTAAATTGTCTGTTGTTTTTTCTCATCAAAATCCTATCCAACGCTACTGGTTGGCGGTTATTTTGTGAGATAGTTTGCCACACTTTTTCTGAGTTGACGTTTTTTCTAATCTTGGCGATTGCCAATATTTTCGATATTGAATAAATTCCATAAATAAGTGCTATCGCAAATATTCCTAAAAACACATAGCCTACTATTTTCATTCTATCATCTCCTTTATGATTAGTATAAATGAGATTTCGATTTTACTCAACTAACTCGCATAGCTCTGAATGAATTCAAAATAGCAAGCACTGTAACTCCGACGTCTGCGAAGATTGCAGCCCACATGTTTGTAAGTCCAAGTGCCGATAATATTAGCACAATTATTTTCACACCGATTGCAAAATACGCATTTTGTTTTGCGATTTTGAGTGTTTTCTTGGAGATTTTGATTGCTTGGGCGATTTTCGTTAGCTCGTCTGTCATGATTACGACATCACTCGCTTCGATTGCCGCATCACTTCCGATTTGTCCCATGGAAATTCCGACATCGCTTAAAGCAAGCACCGGTGCATCGTTGATTCCATCTCCTACGAATGCAACTTTTCTTCCTTTTTCTATCAATTCTTTTACAATTTCAACCTTATCTTGTGGAAGTAGCTTGGATTTGTATTCGTCAATTTTAAGATTTTCTGCGACTGATTTGGCTACAGAATCATTATCACCAGTTAGCATGTATGTTTTTTTGATGCCGACATTTTTCATATCAACAATTGCTTGTGCGCTGTCTTGTTTGATTTCGTCGGCGATTCTGATATATCCCGCAAATTTTCCATCAATTGCAACGTAGACAACAGTGTCTGTAGTGTCAATCGGTTCAAATTCAACATCTTTTAAAAGCTTAGCATTTCCTGCTAGGATTTGTTTGCCATTTATCACGGCATTTATTCCTTGTCCTGCGATGTTTTCTGCAGATTCCAAGTTCAAATATTCTTTGTTTCCATAATAATCAATAATCGATTGTGCGATTGGATGGTTGGATGATTTCTCAGCGCTCGCAACGTATTGGAGCATTTCTTCATCTGAAAATCCAACTGATTTCGCTTCTACAACTTTGAACACACCTTGTGTCAATGTTCCAGTTTTATCCATCACAACGGTATCTGTTTCTGCAAGCTTTTCGATGTAGTTACTTCCCTTAACCAAAATCCCTGCCTTGCTGCTCGCACCAATTCCTGAGAAAAAGCTCAATGGAATGCTGATTACAAGTGCGCAAGGACACGAAATTACAAGGAATGTCAATGAACGATACAACCATGTTTGGAAAGGTTGTTTCAATATCAAAGGCATCAATATCGCAAGCGCCGCTGCGACCAATACTACAACAGGAGTGTATACTCTTGCAAATTTCGTGATGAATTTTTCTTGTTTACTTTTTTGGCTGGATGCATTTTCCACCAAATCCAAAATCTTCGTCACTGCAGAATTTTCAAAATCCTTCGTAACTTTCGCATTCAAAACCTTGTCCATCACGATGTATCCCGACAAAAGCTCTTCGCCTTTTGCGACAGTAATTGGAACACTTTCTCCAGTCAACGCCTTCGTGTCAACCATGGAGCTTCCATCTACTACCACGCAGTCCAACGGAACTTTCTCTCCTGGTTTGACTACGATAATATCTCCAACATTCACATCGTAAGGATCCACCTTATCGTAACCATCTTCCGTTTTCAAATTCGCAAAAGTCGGTGCAATGTCCATCAATTCCTTGATAGAATCACGAGATTTCCCAACGGCCTTGTCTTGGAAAATCTCCCCGATTTGATAAAAAAGCATAACAGCAACACCTTCGGCGTATTCTCCAACGAAAAACGCACCCAAAGTTGCAATCATCATCAAGAAATGTTCGTCAAATAACTGACCGTTTTTCAAATTCAAAAACGCTAACTTTATTACTGGAATTCCTACAATCAGATAACTCACAGCGAAAGCCGCAAGTCTTGCGTGAGGTTCTTTGATAAAAAATCCGATTACAAAAAATACCGCCGAAGCTATCGTTAATTTTATTTCCTTGTTCATTATTTCACTTCAACGTAAGGCTCAATTGATTTGATAATGTCTTTTGCTTGCGCCAAAACAGAATCAAACTTGTCATCTTCTACATCCAATACCATTTTTGTAGTGATAAAATTCACAGTAACAGAATTTACTCCGTCCAATTCCTTGATTTTCTCTTCCATTTTTGCTGCACAATTTGCACATCCCAAATTTTCTAATGTGTATCTTCTTTTCATAACTTTCTCCTTTTTATTTTTTTATTTTTCTAAATTATTTCTCGTTATTCTTGCACGTGTACTATCGCAATGTCGAAGATTTCTTTCACATGATCATCCGAAATCGAATAATACACAACTTTTCCTTGACGTCTAGTCTTCACAATGTTGCTTTGTTTCAACACTCTCAATTGGTGGCTAATAGCAGACTGACTCATATCCATCACAGCTGCAATGTCGCACACACACAACTCTCCGCTTTCCAACGCCATCAAAATCTTCACCCTTGTTTGATCTCCAAAAATTTTGAACATATCGGACAAATCGGCGATCAATTCGTCATCTGGAAGCTCATTGATAGCTTTTTTTACATTATCCTCGTGAATTAGCGTTACTTCACATTTTTCATCGTTAATTTTATCTATGCCTCTCACATCCTTTATATGAACATATGAATACTTGTTCATTTGTTAATATGATAATATCATTTTATTTTTAGTTTGTCAATAAAAAAAAGAAATTTTTTTGATATAATGAATTAAAAAAGAAGGAATATAATATGTCGCGTAAAATTAATGTAAGATTTAATGAAAATGAAATAAATGCGTTGAAAAAAATTGCCGACACTCATGGAGTAGGACTGTCAACAATGATTAAAACCCTAGCACTTGAAAAGTTATCGGATGATTATGATATCAAAGTAATAAAAGAATACGAAGAATCCAAGAAAAACAAAAAAATCGAATTAGTCGATCATGATGATGCTTGGAAGGAAATAGACCAATAAAAAAAAGAGATTTTATAAAAAAATCTCTCCTATATTTAAATCTTCAATTGTTCCGTCGTTGTATTTTACTTTCAAGCTAAAATCGTCGTTGATATTCATTGCAACAGCTTTTACATAATCGCCGTTTTTGTGAACTTTGATTTCGTTACCGATGAACGTGGCTTTCTTTCGATATTTTTCGACCAAACTATCTCTATCCTCGCTCCAAAATCTTTTGAAATTCTGCATTATTTTTATTACCAAATCTTCTCTTTTATCTGTATCATCTTTCTCTTCAATGAATCCCGCCGTATCTTTTATATCTTCTGGAAAATCAGATTTGTAGACGTTAATTCCAACACCAACCACAATATCGTGGCAGATATTTTTCTCCACCTTGCATTCCGTGAGTATGCCGCAGATTTTCTTTTTCTCAAGCAGAATATCATTGACCCATTTAATCGACGTATTCACGTCAAACACCTCGTCAATTGCATAGCTTACAGCAATTCCCATAATTGGTGTGATGAATTGCGATTGTTGAAATGTCATTTCTTCATTTACCAAATACGAAAAATACAACCCATTTTCAGGCGAGAAAAACTTTCTTCCATATCTTCCCTTACCCTTCGATTGAAAAAATGCAATCATCAATGTATCGTCTTGCTTTTCATTCAGAATTTCGTCGTTAGTCGATGTGACTTCCTTTTTGAAAATCACCTTATTTATTCCAGTTTGTCTCTTAATTTTTTCCGTGTCCATTAACCTTCATCCCATCTATCCCATTTTTTACGTTCTTTTTTATTCATTTCCTTGTCATCGTCTTCTAGTCTTTGCTTCAAAACAGCGATAATTTCATCCTTCTTGTCCGGAATTACAGATGTCACAGCCACAGCCTTCGTCTTGTGAGTTCCATTGTAGATGCATCTTTTGTTCAAATTTTGAACAAGCATTATCTCCTCAATGATTTGCTCTCTGATGGACACTCTTTTGAAATCGTGATTTCTCACATTTTCCACAAGTTTTGCATTCTTGAACAAAACCAAATTCACAACCACAATTTCAAACGGATTCACCTTGTTCAAAAACTCTGCAGTCTTCATTATATGTTCACGTGAATGTGCCTCTCCGCCAAGACCAAGCATAATGTAGACAGAATATTTTATTCCCAAATTATCGAGCCTATGAAGAGCCGTCAATTGTTCTTGTGATGTGACACCTTTTTTATGATAAGAAAGCACCCAATCACTTCCCGACTCAATTCCCACACAAATACGATCAAGCCCCAGATTTTTAAGCTCCAACAATTCATCGTCAGTTTTTCTGAGAATATCATCACTTCTAGAAAAACACGACACGTATTTCATATTTGGAAAATTCTTTTTGATTTCTTTCAAAATCTCCGTCAAATAATCATTCTTCAAACACAAGGCGTTACCCTCCAAAAGCGCGAACTTTTTCGGAGTAAACCTCTTGTCCTCGTAAAAATCTTTCCTATCTCGTATATATTTCTTCACATCTTCAATGTCAAAAACCTTGAATTTTTTCCCTACATTCAAATCACAATAAATACATTTACCATAAGAACAGCCAACCGTTACAGGAATCATCTCGTTGTGCATTTCGGGCATCGGAGTGTACATATATCTATCGTAAAATCCGTCAATCATTTAATCACCTTTGTTTGATATTTTACAAGTATTATAACACAAGATGTGTTTGTAATATGAAATTAAAGTATTTCAGCAAACAAAAAAACCGGACACTAATGACCTGAACCCCAAAATCCGGAATACGGATGGAGGGGTTTTTGTATGCCAAAATACACAAAAGAATTTAAAATTAAACTAGTGAAGGAATACTTAT
>NZ_JAGYZD010000242.1 GCF_018371055.1 Finegoldia magna
AATATTAGCAGTAGTAAATGGTGAAGAAATTAAACAATCAGAAGTTGATAATTTTATTCAAGCTTTAGGTTATAGAGGAGCACAATTCAATAATGAAGAGGGAAGAAAAAGATTAACTGATGAATTAATCAACAGAAAGCTTTTATTCTTTGATGCTAAGAAATCTGGCTTGGATAAAGATGAAATATATGTAAAAGAAGTTAAAAAACAATCAGAAGAATTGTTGAAGGACTTTGCGATGGCTAACATAATCAATTCTGTTAGAGTATCTGATGAAGATTTGAAGGAATATTATGAAAACCACAAGGATAATTTCAAGGTTCAACCAACATTCACAGCTTCTCATATTTTAGTTGAATCTGAAGATTTGGCTAACGAAATCAAAGAAAAAATCGATAACGATGGTGATTTTGCAGAATTAGCAAAAGAATACTCTACTTGTCCATCAAAAGAACAAGGTGGAGATTTGGGAACATTCCAACAAGGTCAAATGGTTAAAGAATTCGAAAATGCTTTGATTGAAAATGAAATTGGAGATATCGTAGGACCTGTTAAAACACAATTCGGTTATCACATTATAAATATTAAAGATAAAACTGAAGGAAAAGTAAAATCTTTTGAAGAAGCAAAGAACGAAGTGAAACAAACACTATTACAATTAAAACAACAACAAGCATATATTGATGCTACAGATAAATTACAAAAAGAATACAAAATAGAAAAATTTTATTAATAATAATTGGAGAAGTTAAATGAATAATCTTAAGAAGAAGATAGTAGCTTTATGTTTAGCATTTAATATGATGTTGAGTACAGGCACTGCTGTATTTGCAAAGGAACAAGATGATAATGCAAGTCCTGCAAAAGTACAATCAACTATGAATAGGATTGAAGGACGCGATAGATTTGCCGTTGCAAACAAAGTAATGGAAGATTATTATGAAAACTCTAAAAAAGTATTGCTTGTGTCAGCTACAAAATTTCCTGACAATATTAGTTCTACTGTTATGAGTAATGGAGAAATTCCAATATTATACACTTTTTCAGACAAATTAGATGATTCCACTGAAAAACTTTTAAAATCAAAAGAATTGGATGAAGTTATTATTATAGGTGGAGAAAAATCTGTAAGTAAGGCTGTTCAAAATCATATCGAAAATGATTTAAAAATAAAAGTTGTAAGATATGCAGGATACGACAGATATGTGGTTAACTCAAAAATAGTTTCTGAAAAGTTTGCTAGCAATAAGTCGGAAAAACAAAACTTAGTTGTAGCTAGTGGAGAAGTATTTGCAGATGCTATTAACGCCACATCTTTGGCACAAAAACACGATGCGCCAATATTATTGGTATCAAAAAACAAGATTTCTAGCGATACAAAAGATTATTTGCAATCTTTCTATAAAGGAAATATTGGAAAAATATTTGTAGTTGGTGGACAAAAGACAGTTTCTGATAAAGTTTTACAAGAAATCAAGTCTATTACTAATGTAGAACCACAAAGAATATTTGGATCAAACAGATATATGACATCTGTCAGAGTCGCAAACGCAAGTTTTACTGCACCAACTAAAGCAATATTTGCTAGTGGTGAAGTGTTTGTAGATGCATTGGTAGCTGCACCACTTTCACAAAAACTAAAAGCGCCAATACTTTTGGTTTCAAAATCTTCTATAACAAGTGATGTTAAATCATATATTGGTAGCAATTCTTTTGAAGAAATGTACATTGTTGGTGGAAAGAATACAGTCTCTGAAAAAGTAAAAAATTTGATTTTATATAACGATTCAGAAGAAATTATAACAACTGATCCGAAATATCCAGGCAAAAAAATAAAACGTACAAAACCATTGCCAGGATTAGAAAATGAACCAGAATTTCCAGTTCAAATCAGCGATGACACTATTGTAATGGTACGTGGTCATTATGATGACGAAATGGCAAAGGAGATTGTCACTCTTTTGAATCAATATCGTAAAGAAAATGGGCTAAAAGAGTTGAAACAAGATAATTCATTAACACCAGTTGCAAAGACAAGAGCTGTAGAAATAGTCCATTTGTTTGAACACATTAGACCAAAAGGTGGTATGGTGACTGATATTTCTAATATCAATGGAGAAAATATCTACAACGGACCATACACTGCAAGTGGGGCAATGGAAGCTTGGAAAAATTCTCCGGGACACGATGAAAATATGTTAAGAGATGTGTTCACAAGAATTAATGTAAAAGTTTTTGTTACAAAAGCATATTACGAAGATTCTGATCAAACTTATGACAGATATTACGCAGTTCAAATATTTGGAATTTAATATTAGAGATAAGAAATGAAAGTCGATGGAAAATGACCTGAACCCGTAAACACGGAATAATTTAATAATATTTTAAGCGGAATGTAATCTGTACATAACAGGGGACATTCCGTTTAATTTTGTTTTAATTC
>NZ_JAGYZD010000243.1 GCF_018371055.1 Finegoldia magna
CCTGTTTTCTTCTTATTGTAGTATTAACATTGTTTTTATTCATGTAATTCATAAATTCCATCATCTTGTTTCTATCTGGAGATTTTTGATTAAATTCTTCAATAGGATTTAATGTTATTAAGTTCAAAAGACAATTTCTATTTTTTAATAAATCGACTAGCTTGTCCATATATTTTTTTGAATCATTTACACTTTCGATTACCGTATACTCAAATCCAATTCGCCTTTTGGTTTTATCAAAATAATAGTCACAAGCATCTAGAATTTCTTCAATTGAGTATTTGTTTCCAATAGGCATTAGCTGACTTCTCTCATTATCAGATGGATTATGAAGTGAAATAGTTATGTTTATCCCTATATTTTCATCTGCAAGTTTAATTATTTTATCTACTAATCCACATGTAGATAATGTTATATTTCGAATAGACATATCTTGTCCTTCTTTGTCTGTAATCAAATCGATAAACCTTATAACATTATCGTAATTATCTAATGGTTCCCCTATGCCCATTAAAACCATATTATTAATTCGTATACCCAAATCATTTTCTACCAAATATATCTGAGCACACATCTCATAAGGTTGTAAATTTCTTACGAAACTTTTCTTTGTCGATGCACAAAATTTGCATCCCATTTTACAACCAATTTGTGTTGATAAGCATATTGAAGTGTGAGTTTTATATTCCATAAACACCGTTTCTACGATATTACCATCACTCAACTCTATAAGATATTTTTTCGTGTTGTCTAATTTTGAATCAATCCTTTTGATAATAGAACAATTTTTGATACTATTGTAGTTGTCTAGTTTTTCTCTTAAATCATTAGAAAAATTAGTCATATTGTTAGGATTGAATATTCTATTTTTATGAATAGCTTGAAAATACTGCAATGCTCTGAAAGATTTTTCTCCGTTATTCACAAAAAATTCTTTCAGTTCATCGACAGTCATATTTTCCAAGACAATTTTATTTTGCATATTATTCACCAATCTAAATTATATCAAAAATCTCAAGTTTTGTAATCTATTAGTCTTTTACAAACTTTGAAATGAAAAAGCCCTGCGTTCCTTTTTGGAATGGCATAAGTTTGATAAATTCATTTTTATCTCCATAAAAATCAATATCTTCTCTTTTTAAATTTAATTTATTTTCAATATAATCCACATTTTCTTCGTTCTCTTCTTTTAAAAGAGAGCATGTAGAATATACTAAGATGCCGCCTTTTTTTAAATATTTTTCACAATTTTCAAGAATTCTTCTTTGGATTCCAACTAAATCTTCTACATCTTTTTTCGTTCTGAATAACTTTATCTCTGGATTTTTATTGATAACACCAGTTGCAGAGCAAGGTGCATCCACAAGAATTCTATCAAATTTATTTATCAAATCTTCTTGTAAAATAGTTGCATCAAAATTCATATATTGAACATTTTCAACTCCACATTTATATACATTCTCTTTTATTCTATCTATTTTATTATTATTAATATCATTACAGTAAATAATCGATTGATTATTTGTTATTTCTTGAATGTTGCATGATTTTGACCCAGGAGCTGCACAAATATCAAGAACTACTGAGTTCTCCATTGGCTCTAAAACATCTGCGCACAAACTACAAGAACCATCTTGGATAATAAATTTACCTTCTTTAAATTCGTTCGTATCTATTATCGATTCAGGATTTCTTACGATAAAACTATCTTTTAAAAAAGGATGTTCTTCTAATACGAATCCTTGCTTTTCTAAGTTAATTTTTAAATTATTTTCCTTCAATTTATTTTGTTTAATTACAAAATCAGATTTGTAAAAGAATGATTTTAAAAGTTTTTTTACAGTTTTTTTAGAATAAGATTTGTTCAACATCTTAAGTAATTCTTTGTTTATGGAGAATTTAATTTCATCTCCTAAATCTTCCTCATCCAAATTAATCCTGCAAACCTCCCTTAGAACAGCATTAACATAATCTTTATAATGTGTTAAGTTGTTAGCCAATTCTACTGCTTCGTCAACTACAGCATAATCAGCTGTTTTCATAAATAGTATTTCCGTAGTTGCCATTCGCAAGATTTCCAGAACAATTTTATCAAGCTTATTTAATTCCAAATCGCTGCACTTAGATATTACATAATCTAAGAAAAATCTATTTTCTATTTCTGTAAATACACACCTTTTAATGTACGCGATATCTCTCTTGTCCAAATCACCATAATCATAAGTCTTTAATAATTCAGAAGAGTATCCTGATTTATTATTAATTGAATTGGTAATATTAATTATTTCGTTTCTAATATTCATAATCTCTCATTTCTTTTAATTATTTTAATTACATAATATATTTTACACTAAAACAGCAAAAATAAAAAAATTGAACCTAAAAGGATTAACCCTAGGTTCAATCTACATTAATTTTTAATCTCTATCTCTTGATATCAGTA
>NZ_JAGYZD010000244.1 GCF_018371055.1 Finegoldia magna
GGAAAAAGAATTACAAGATACTAAAAATGAGTTTGATGCGATGTATATGGAATGGACTCAACAAAAATCCAAGGTCGACGAAATCAAGGACACAAAATCGGAAATCGAAGCTGTAAAACACGAAATGGAAGAAGCACAAAGAAAATACGATTTTGAAAAATTGTCAGAGTTGAAATACGGAAAATTAGTAGAACTTGAAAACAAACTCGAAGAATTGAACAAAAAAATGGACGAAGATGACAGTTCTATTATTAAAGAAAGCGTAACTGAAGATGAAATCGCAGAAGTTGTGAGCAAGTGGACATCAATTCCTGTGACAAAATTAGTGGAAACAGAACGCGACAAGATTTTGAACATGGACAAGTTGTTGCACAAGAGAGTTGTGGGTCAAGATGAAGCTGTAACTGCTGTGACTGATGCAATCATCAGGGCTAGAAGTGGTTTGAAGTCCATCAACAGACCAATCGGTTCATTTATATTCCTTGGACCAACTGGTGTTGGTAAAACAGAACTTGCAAAAGCGTTGACTGAAAATATGTTTGATGACGAAAAGAATTTGATTCGTATCGATATGTCAGAATATATGGAAAAACACGCGGTAAGTAGACTTGTTGGAGCGCCTCCAGGATATGTTGGCTACGATGAAGGCGGTCAACTAACGGAAGCTGTCAGAAGAAAACCGTACTCAGTGATTTTGTTCGACGAAATCGAAAAGGCACATCCAGATGTGTTCAACATTTTGTTGCAAGTTTTGGATGACGGACGTTTGACTGACAACAAAGGTAGAACTGTCGATTTCAAAAATACAATCATCATCATGACAAGTAACATTGGCTCGATGGATTTGATTGAAGGAATCGACGACAACGGAAATATTTCTGACGAAAGCAGAAATTCTGTAATGGACGAATTGAAATCCAGATTCAAACCAGAATTTTTGAACAGAATTGACGATATAGTAATGTTCAAACCGTTGACAAAAGATGACATCTACAAGATTATCGAAAAACAAGTTTCATTGTTGCAAAAACAATTGGAAGACAGACAAATCACTATCGAAATCGACGAATCTGCAGAAGATTTGATTATCGACAAAGCATACGATGTATTGTACGGTGCAAGACCAGTTAAGAGATTTATCGAATCCAACGTCGAAACAAAACTCGGACGTGAATTGATAAAAGGAACTGTAACTGACAAAGACACTGTAGTTATCACTAATATAGATGGTGAATTGGGAATTAAAAAGAAATAGATTTTATAGAAAATAGGTAAGAACACAGGGCTTGCCTATTTTTTTATTGTGGTAAAGAATAAAAGTCGCTACATGAAGATACGGAATAAAAGTCGTAACACGCATCGTCTGGCTTACGAAAATTGGCAAATTCTAATCTCGAAATTCTAAAATCTCAAACTCGTGCTACGCACTCAAACAATGAGATTTTTTAACGAATTTCTTCGATTGAATTTGACACAATTTTCTCCAGATGACTCGCTTTGTTACGAGCTTTTATTAGGGTGCTACAATGAGAAAATAGGCAAGGTTTATAACGAGGAGAGAGGAAGAAATTTGCACGAACACATGGACGAGGAAATTTGTCGCTACATGAAGATACGGAATAAAAGTCGTAACACGCATCGTCTAGCTTACGAAAATTGGCAAATTCTAATCTTGAAATTCTAAAATCTCAAACTCGTGCTACGCACTCAAACAATGAGATTTTTTAACGAATTTCTTAGATTGAATTTGGCACAATTTTCTCCAGATGACTCGCTTAGTTACGAGCTTTTATTAGGGTGCTATAATAATGAAAAATAGGCAAGTTGTATAACGAGGGAGAAAATTGCTCACACTATATATATTAATAGAAAAGCAGAAAAACTGATTTGCACGAATATCTGGCTTACAAAAATAAAAAAATCCTCACGCTCATGCCCCTAAAATCTCAAGTGCGCCTTTGGCTGGCACGAGTGAGATTTTTGACGGGTCATTTCGCTTGGATTTTTGATTATTTTCTCCAGACGATATTCTTAGCAAATGCAGTAATCTGCTTTTATTTCATAGACAAGCTTTTAAAATTATCACAGCAAGAATTAAAACAGGGAGTGTGCAAATCGGTTTTCCACTTTTTGTAAGCATTCACGAAATATCAATCCTGCAACTCACACACCTCTTATAGCAAAAATCAATATTTCTTGTTACAATATTATTAGAGACAAATGATTTATGGCGTAAAATTATAACACGAGGAGCGACAATGAAGGTAAGAAAAGCGGTTATTCCTGCGGCTGGTTTTGGTACGAGGATGCTTCCTGCATCGAAATCTGTTCCGAAGGAGATGCTTCCAATCTACGACAAACCAACTTTGCATCATATTGTAAAGGAGGTTGTGGATTCTGGAATTACGGATATTTTGATTATTATAAGCAAGGATAAGGGATC
>NZ_JAGYZD010000245.1 GCF_018371055.1 Finegoldia magna
AATGAAATTGTTGCAAAATTCCCGGATCCAACTGAGATTTTCTTGGAGGCTGACAAGAAGGAATTTGTACAACTTTTTGGAGAGTTATTGAAGTCTGAAAATATTCTCAAAAATTTCGATGAGTTTGAGAGTTTCGACAAAATTATTTCTGATAGATTAATGCAAGACATGAAGAGTGTGTATGTTGATATTAGAGAAAATATTGTAAATTCAAGAAATTCCAAAGACTCTGAAGAACAACAGGTGGATTTCTCAGATGTAGAATTCCAAATAGATTTGTTGAAAACTGATGAGATAAACTTGGATTATATTTTGGCTTTGATTTTGGAAAAATCCAAAGAACATGAAGATGTAGAAAACTTAAAGGCAGAGGTTCGTAGAATTATAAGGTCGAGCTTGGGAACTAGAGCTAAGGAAGATTTGGTGATGGATTTTATCAATAAAACAAAATTGTCAGAGTTGAAGGATAATGATGATATTTTGTAAACTTTCTATTCGTTTGCCAAAAAAGAAAAGAATGTCAAATTTCTTGTTGAAGAAGAGAAGTTGAAAGAAGGGCATATCATTTTATCAATAAGTCAATAGCAAAAGATTTTGTGGATTATGCAGGTACTGGATTAGATAAAATTTTGCCAACTACTTCTCGTAGACAGGGAGCGAGAGAAAAGAAAAAACAAATTGTTCTCGAAAAAATAGAAAAAATCGAAGAGATTTTTGTAGGAATATAACTTATTGAGGAGCTAACAAAAATGAGTGGTCAAATGAAAAAGAGTATAGATTCTAAGAAAATATTTTACGGAATTACAATATTTTCAGTATTGGTATTTGTTATTGGGATTATAGTTACTGTGAGAAATAATCCGTTGAATGGTGGTGTAGCCAATGTGTTGAACAATGAATTCTTTAATCATATTACGATGTTTGTACCTTTTTCTTTGTGGGCTTGGTTAATTATTTTTGCAATTTTCTTTGTAAAAAAGAATTGGGTAGTTGTAACTACTTGTATTGTCTTGGCAATTCCACATTTAATTTTAATTGCGGTGCTGGTTATTGATTCACACAGTCTGTTGGAAATTCTAAAATGGTATGTTATGATTTTAAGTTTCGGAAGTATTGTTCTTAAATAGAAAGGACAATCCAGATGAAAAAAAGAATTTTTGTATATTGGAATGAAAAAACCAGATGAGGTTAATAGAATTAAAGAATTATACGAAGAAGTAGCAGAAGAATTTTATTTCATGATAAAGGATAATTTTATTATAGAAATATCTAAATTGAATATTTGAGAATTTTAGAGAAAAGTAAAATTATGATTTCAAAATATTGAGGGAAGCTTCATAGCTTTCCTTTTTATTTTGAAAATATTAGAAATGTTGTAGGATTTTGTTGTTGATATGAAAGGTCAAAGATGGTATAATTTAAGAAAGATAAATTTTTTTATGCAATTAGTCAGAGAAAGTCAAAAGAGGTGATAGTATGGCAGGGCTTAGTAACAGCATTGAAGCTTTTTTGAAGCAGTTGTTGAGTAACACTGACGATGATTTCATCGAAATCGGAAGAAATGATCTTGCCAATCAGTTTAATTGTGCTCCATCGCAAATTAATTACGTTCTGACTACTAGATTTACTCCGTACAAGGGTTATTATATTGAAAGTAGACGCGGTGGAAGTGGATATGTTAAAATAATAAAATTAACAATTGAAGACAGTAATCCTATTAAGGAGATTGTCGAAAATGTTATTGGAGATAGAATTACAAAGGATAAGTCGAATAATATTATTAATATGCTTTTAGATGAGGAATTGATAACTGAAAGGGAAGCTTTGGTTATGGTTCACGCTTTAGAGGATAATACTTTGTCGAAGGTGGATTTTAATGACAGGAATATTCTGAGGGCTGATTTATTGAAGAATATGTTATTGGCTTTTATGAGATAGAGGTGATTATATGAATTGCGATAATTGTGGCAAACCTGCTTTTATTCAAGTTAAAATCGTGGGACCATTTGGTGCTCGTGATGTGAATTTGTGTCATGATTGCTATGAAGAATATATGAATAATTTGAAGAATGAGATTATTTCGAATTCTGATTTTAAGTTTGATTCTGATCAAGAATTGAACGAAAACAAGGAGCTTTTTGAAGAAATCGCAAAGCAAATTTCTGATGTGGTGGAACATTTGCCTTTTGAAAAGGTACAAGAATCTTCAAAGAAAGATGTTGACGATAAAAGTGTGTGTCCAGTGTGCAATATGCCGTTTGATGAGTTGAAGAATTATTCATCGATTGGTTGCAAATATTGTTACGATCATTTCAGAGATTTCATCATGGATAAGAGAAATTCGAAAAGTTATCCAAAATATTACAGGGGCAAATTCCCTAAGAATTTTGAAAAGGCAAAGGAAATTTTGGAGAAGTTGGATAGCTTGTCTGATGA
>NZ_JAGYZD010000246.1 GCF_018371055.1 Finegoldia magna
GTCAAGGTTAATGGCTAAGAAAAAATCAGTCGTATATCCAGTAATTTTTATGTTGGGATTGACACTAGTTTTGACATTAGCGTTGGCTTTGTTAAATCAAGTTACAACTCCTACAGTAAAATTTAATCAAGATATCGAATTAAAACATAAGATTTTGAATGTATTTAATATCTTACCTGAAGATACTTCTGCATCAAACATTGACAAGACTTTCAAAGACAATGTCGTAGAAGAAGACTACAAAGACAGCAAACTTTACATTTTAAAACAAGATGGTGAAGAAAAAGCTTATGCAGTTCCTATTAACGGACCTGGACTTTGGGGTTCAATCAGTGGATATGTAGGAATAACTAAAGATATGAAAAAACTTGTTGGAATAGAATTCATTAAACAAGACGAAACTCCTGGTTTGGGTGGACGTATCACAGAAGATGAATACAAAAACCAATACAGAGATTTGGATATTTCAAAACCTGTTGACGGTAAAATTGTAATTAATAAACCAGCAAATGGTGGAAATATTGATGCTATAAGTGGTGCAACTCAAACATCTACATTTGTTGTGAACATGATTAATGAAGATGTGAATGAGTTTATTAAGAATGGAGGTAAATAATGGCTAATTCAAATAAATATACTAAATTATTAAAAAATGGATTGCTTGATGACAACCCTGTTCTTATTCAAGTTATAGGAATTTGTTCCACATTAGCGGTAACAAACTTATGTATGAACTCCTTAGTTATGGGACTTGCATTAGCTTTTGTTACAGGATGTTCATCGTTTTTGATTAGTTTACTTAGAAAAGTAACTCCTAAACACATTCGTATGATGGTTCAAGTATTTATTATTGCGTTCTTCGTAATAATAGTAGATATTTTCTTGAAGGCTTACATGCCAGAAATGAGTAAAACATTAGGACCTTACGTTGGTTTGATTATTACCAACTGTATAATAATGGGACGTGCAGAAGCATTTGCTATCAGCAACGATCCTGTAAGTAGTTTTGTAGATGGTGTGGCATCAGGCTTAGGTTATACTGTAGTTCTTGTGCTCATCGCTTTAATCAGAGAATTATTGGGATTCGGTAGTGTATTTGGAA
Organism: Finegoldia magna; assembly: GCF_018371055.1. GTDB lineage: Bacteria > Bacillota > Clostridia > Tissierellales > Peptoniphilaceae > Finegoldia > Finegoldia magna_I. Next base: position 1,103 of record NZ_JAGYZD010000246.1, read on the forward strand.
TCAGAATAATGCCTGAAAGTTTTGTGCCATGGACAATGATGGTTATGCCACCAGCAGCATTCTTCATTTTACCTATAGTTATGTGGATTGCTAATGCTCATCTTAAAAAGGAAGGAGATGCTAAGTAATGACGATTAGTCCTTTAGTTATATTTTTTGCATCAATCTTTACTTCAAATATGATTTTCTCAAACTTTTTGGGAATGTGTTCATTTATAGCAGTAAGTAAAGAAATTGAAACTGCAACAGGATTGGGAATAGCTGTAACATTTGTATTGACGATCACAACTATAATCAACTTTTTCTTATATAAATTAGTTGTAAGATTTAATATAGAATATTTGAGATATATAATTTTTATTATTTCAATAGCAGCATTTGTTCAATTATTGGAAATGATTTTGGAAAAATACGTTCCAAATTTGTATTACGCTCTTGGAATATTCTTGCCACTTATCACAGTAAACTGTGCGATTTTAGGGGTAAGTTTGTTCATGGTAATCAGAAATTACAACTTCTTGCAAACAGTAGGATTTGCAATAGGAAGTGGACTTGGTTGGATGTTAGCAATTGTATCAATGGCTGGAATTAGATCCAAAATCAAGGATTCATCTGTACCAAAAGGTCTCCAAGGATCTCCTTTAACTTTAATTATAACTGGAATCATGGCGATGGCATTCATCGGATTCTCTGGTATAGTTCAAATATCATAAGGAGGAATCATGGGACAAATAATTATTACAACAATTGTAGTATCTGTTTTATGTGCATTATTTGCATTGTTGCTTTCATTTGCAGATAAGTACATTGCAGATTATGGTGAAGTAAAACTAACTATTAATAACGATAAAGAATTTACAGTAGATGGTGGAGATAGTTTATTATCTACACTTAGAAACCAAAAAGTATTCATTCCATCAGCCTGTGGTGGAAAGGGATCATGTGGTTATTGTAAAGTAAAAGTTTTGGATGGAGCAGGTCCCGTACTTGCTACAGAAAAACCAATGTTAACAGAAGATGAACTTAACGATAGCGTTAGATTATCTTGCCAAGTAAAAGTCAAAAAAGATATTTCGATTCAAATTCCAGAAGAGTTATTTAACGTAAAAGAATACGAAACAACTCTTGTTGAAAAATTACCTTTGACTGATAGAATTACTAAGTTTAGATTTGAGCTTCCAGAAGGAGAAACTATCAAATTTAAACCTGGTCAATATGTACAATTAAAAGCAGAAGAATATCCAAAAGGCGATGGATATGAAGGATCAGATGAAGAAGTATTCAGAGCATATTCTATTGC
>NZ_JAGYZD010000247.1 GCF_018371055.1 Finegoldia magna
TAAATTTTGTTACAAATACTAATAACTTTTATGGTACAATAGTTATGAAAAGGATTATAAGTAAAAGGAGATGCTTATGAGTACAAAAAAAACTCCTCTATATGAGGAACACAAAAATTTAGGTGGAAAAGTTGTTGACTTCGCTGGTTTTTATTTGCCAGTTGATTATGAAGGATTACAACAAGAACACGAAGCAGTAAGAAACAACGTTGGTTTATTTGATGTAAGCCACATGGGTGAATTTACTGTAAAAGGCAAAGACGCTTTAAAATTCATCAACTATGTTTGCACTAATGATTACACTAAATGTGCAGATGGACAAATCCAATATTCTTTATTATTACACGAAGATGGCGGAATGGTTGATGACTTATTAGTTTACAAAAACAACGATGAAGACTTTTTAATGGTTCCAAACGCAGCCAACACTGAAAAGGACTTCAAACATATCTCTAAATATGTAGATAAATTCGATGTTGAACTTAAAAACATCAGCGACTCTGTTGCAGAAATCGCTATTCAAGGTCCTAAGGCTGAAGAATTATTACAAAGATTAGTTGAATTCGATCTTTCAAAAATTGAATACTATCACTTTGTAAAAGACATTAAATACAAGGAATACGATGTATTAATTTCTAGAACTGGTTATACTGGTGAAGATGGATTCGAAGTTTATGCAACTGCAGAAGCAATTGTAGACTTATGGAATGAATTATTAGAAAAAGGAAAAGACTTAGGTGTTAAACCATGTGGTCTTGGATGTAGAGATACATTGAGATTTGAAGCAGCAATGCCTTTATATGGAAACGAACTTGCAGACGAAGTATCTCCATTAGAAGTTGGCTTGAAATTTGCAGTTAAAATGGACAAAGACGACTTCGTTGGTAAAGCTAAAACTCAAGAAAAAGTTGATGCAGGAATCGACAAGAAACTTATTGGTATCGAAATGCAAAGCAAACGTATTGCAAGACAAGGTGCTGAAGTTCAAAAAGATGGCAAAACTATCGGTAAAGTAACTACAGGATACCTTTCACCAACATTTGGCGTATGTTTAGCAAATGCATTTGTAGATAAATCAGCTGTAGCATTAGGTGATGAAGTTGATGTTATTATAAGAAACAAACCAGCTAAAGCAACAGTTGTTAAAAGAAAATTTTTGGATAGAAAATAGGGGGAAAAGAAAATGGCAGAAGTAGCAAAAGATTTATTGTACACAAAAGATCATGAATGGATTAAAGTAGACGGAGACGTTTATGAAATTGGTCTTGCAGATTATGCACAAGACAGTTTAGGAGACATCGTATACGTTGAATTACCAGATGTTGATGATGAAATTGATGCAGAAGAATCTGTAGCAAGCGTTGAATCTGTAAAAGCAGCATCAGAAGTTTACACTCCATTTGCTTGTACAGTTGTAGAAGCTAATGAAGAATTAGATGACGAACCAGGCAACATCAACAAAGCTCCATACGAAAGCTGGATTGCTAAGGTTAAATTTGAAGACTTCGATGAATCTAAATTAATGACTGCTGATGAATACGAAAAATTCTTAGGAGAATTATAATGTATCCATACATCTCAATTACTGATCAAGAAATTGAGGAAATGCTAAAAACAATTGGCATTTCCTCTACTGATGAACTTTATTCAGATATTCCTGAAAACGTTCAATTCAAAGGAGAACTTAACATACCAAAAGCAAAAAGCGAAGTTGAAGTTAGAAGATATTTCGACGAAATTTTTGCTAAGAACACATCTACTGATGATAAGGTTTGTTTCCTAGGTGGTGGAGCTTATGATAGATACGTTCCTTCTGTAATTCCAGCAATGGCAAGCAGAAGTGAATTCTACACTTCATATACACCATACCAACCAGAAATAAGCCAAGGTACTCTTTCCTATATTTTTGAATATCAAACAATGATGGCAAACCTTACTGGTATGCCAATATCAAACGCTTCTTTATACGATGGTGGAACAGCTATCACAGAAGCAGCCTTGATGACTATCCAAAAGTCCAAAAAATCGAAAATTCTATGCGCTAATACAGTTAGCCCTTCAGCAAAAGAAATCTTGTTGACTTATTGTCACGATAGAAAGGTTGAAGTAGAATTTATCCCAATGAAAGATTTACTAACAGATATGGACGAATTGGAAAAAATGATGACTGACGAAGTTGGTACAGTTATCGTTCAGTCTCCAAACTATTACGGATATATCGAAGATGTAAAAAAATATGAAGAGTTAACTCACTCTATAAAGAAAAACTACTTGATAATGTCAGCAGATCCTATGAGTTTAGGTTTGTTAAAGAAACCATCTGAATATAATGTTGACGTTGTTGTAGGTGAAGCTCAACAATTCGGAGTAAACTTACAATATGGTGGACCTTATTTAGG
>NZ_JAGYZD010000017.1 GCF_018371055.1 Finegoldia magna
TCAAAAATGTGGGTAGGGTTAAAAGATGATTGTTTAATTTTAGTAAGTTTTAATTCATCATTAAATTCTATTTGTGTTTGCATTAATACCATCCGCGTATTTTCATTGTTTTGCTAATCTTTTTGATTGAATGTACATAAGCAGCTTGTCTTAAAGTTATATTAAGCTTTTCAGATAATTCCCAAATTTCATCAAATGATTTATTAATCAAATAATATTCTTTGTCTCTAACTTCTTCCTCAGACCAATAATATCCAGCTTTGTTTTGTACCCATTCGAAATAAGAAACAGTAACACCACCTGAGTTTGCTAGAATATCAGGAACAATAACTACATTTTTTTCATTTAAAATTTCATCTGCATCCTTTGTTATAGGTCCATTTGCACCTTCTACAATGATTTTAGCTTTAATTGAATTAACATTTTCAGTTGTAATTGCATTTTCCAAAGCAGCAGGAATCAAAACATCAACATCAGCTGCGAAAAAATCCTCATTTGAAATTACTTCGCATCCTTCAATGCTAGCAAAATCTTTTTCTTTCGTTTGAGAGATTTCATAGCATTCTTCAAAATTGAATCCGTCTTCCTTGTGAATTGCAAATACTCCTCTTTGTTTATTGTATTCCATGATATATTTTACTTTCATGCCATGTTCAAGAACGTATTTTAATGTATAAATCCCAACATTACCTAATCCTTGTATGGCAACAGTTGTTTCTTCTAATTTTTTATTTAAATTTAGAACAGCTTTTTTCGCACTTAAAGCTACTGAAAATCCTGTAGCTTCTGTTCTTCCCAATGATCCTCCAAATTCAATCGGTTTACCAGTGAAAGTTCCAATTTGATTAGTACCAGTTAATTTGTTGTACTCATCAGCCATCCAACTCATAATTTTTCCGTTTGTATTAACATCTGGAGCTGGAATATCAAAATCTTCTCCTAAATATTTGTACATTCCATCGACAAATCCTCTGGATAATCTTTCCAATTCACCTTCAGAAAGCTTTGATGGATCTACAATTATTCCACCTTTTCCTCCACCATAAGGTAGATTTGTTACTTGGCATTTAAAAGTCATCCATATCGACAATGCTTTAACTTCATCCAAGTTAACATCTTCTCTAAATCTCAATCCACCTTTTGTAGGACCCATTGCATTATTATGTTGTGATCTGTATCCTTTGAAGACTTTCATTGATCCATCATCCATTTTCACTGGAATATTTATTTCAATTACTCTGTAAGGATCTTTCAATAATTCATAAACGCTATCGTCTAATTTTAAAATATCACAAGCTTTTTTTATTTGATATCTTGCATTTTCTAACGGATTCAATGTTTCTGTCATATAATTAAAACTCCATTTCTTTATTAACAAATTCTATAATTTCTTCAACTGTCATTCTCTTTTGTTCCATAGTGTCTCTATCTCTAATAGTAACGGTATTATCTTCTAAAGTATCAAAATCTATCGTTACACAATATGGAGTTCCTGCTTCGTCTTCTCTTCTATATCTCTTGCCAATTGAACCAGCATCATCAAAATGAGTCATAAAATTCTTTGCTAATTCATTATAAATTTCCATTGCTTTATCATTTAATTTTTTAGTTAAAGGAAGAACTGCAACTTTATATGCCGCTAATGCAGGATGAATCTTTAAAACAGTTCTAGTTGAATTGTCTTCTAATTGTTCTTCTTCATAAGCATCACACAAGAAAGATAAAAACATTCTGTCAACACCTACAGATGGTTCTATGCAATATGGAATGTATTTTTCGTTTGTAGTTGGGTCCATATATTCTAGCTTTTCTCCAGAACCTTCACTGTGTTTTGACAAATCATAATCAGTTCTATCGGCAATTCCCCATAATTCTCCCCATCCAAATGGGAATAGATATTCAAAATCTGTTGTAGCTTTTGAGTAGAATGATAGTTCTTCTTGTTCGTGGTCTCTAAGTCTTAAGTTTTCTTCTTTCATTCCTAAATTTAATAAAAATTCTTTACAGAAATTTCTCCAATATTCGAACCATTCCAAATCAGTGCCAGGTTCACAGAAGAATTCTAATTCCATTTGTTCAAATTCTCTTGTTCTAAAAATAAAGTTACCTGGAGTGATTTCGTTTCTGAAAGATTTACCTATTTGACCAATTCCAAAAGGAATTTTCTTTCTTGAAGTTCTTTGAACATTTTTGAAATTCACAAAAATACCTTGTGCAGTTTCAGGTCTCAAATAAATTTCTGATTTGTTATCTTCAGTAACCCCTTGGAAAGTTTTGAACATCAAGTTGAATTTTCTGATATCTGTAAAATTGTGTTTACCACATTCAGGACATTTTATGTCTTCTTTTTCTATAATATCTAACAATTCTTGTTCTGATTTTCCATCTAATCCAGTTATTTCTTCATTTTTTTCATTCATGAAATAATCTTCAATTAATTTATCAGCTCTAAATCTAGATTTACATTCTTTACAGTCGATTAATGGGTCTGAGAATCCACCAACATGACCAGAAACCACCCAAGTTTGAGGATTCATAAGTATAGCAGCATCCAAGCCAACATTGTAAGGACTTTGTTGGATGAATTTTTTCCACCAAGCTCTTTTGATATTATTCTTGATTTCAACACCTAAAGAACCATAGTCCCAAGTATTTGATAATCCTCCATAAATTTCACTACCAGGAAATATTATTCCCCTTGATTTACATAAGCTCACTATTTTTTCCATAGTTTTTTCTTCGTTTTTCATAAAACCCTCCATTTTTTTGAATAATAAAAAATCCCCGAAGTAAAACTTCAGGGACGAAATGTATTTTCCGCGGTTCCACCCTAATTATGATAAAACATCACTCTTAGAATTATTAGCTCCAGACTGCCGTTATAACTTGTTAATTTTCACCATACATTAACTCTCTGTAATTGTTATATTATTTATCCTTCTTCGCTTTTCAATATTCATATAAATTATATCATAAATTTACAAAAATGTTAATTGACTATCCGATAAATTTTCCATATCTAAGTCAATAAAATTTGTCAACAAAAACTCGTGAATTTCTTTGGAATTTTCTCCGTACAAATATGTTTGTTCAAAAGATTGCGGCAATATAATTGGCATTCTAGTATGAATATCAGATATTGATCCTTTAGCCTCTGTAGTGAGCATACTCACATGTCTTATACTGGTTTCTTGACTTTTATATTCTCTGAAAATACCTGCGATAGAAAATATTTTTTGATTCGTAACAGTTAATCTGTACTTATCTTTGTTTTTCTGATTCCACTCAAAAAATGCAGTAGCAGGAATCAAACATCTTCTGTATTCGAAATCTTCCTTGAAAAACTTTGAAGTATAAATCTTTTCGATTCTAGAATTTATTATAGATTTTTTCATAAAATCAACGTCAATTCCCCACCTCATATAATCAAAATCATCACATAAAGTTAAAATTTGTTGCCCAGGGAATACTTCTGTTTTTGGATTAAATTTTGCGATATGTTTTTTATTGTATCTTTTTAATAAATCAAGTTTACTTATATTCAGTTCAAATCTAGAACACAAATATATCACCTCTTTTATATTTGTAAAAAGCCAGATGATTTACTTTTCATCTGACTTAATAATTTGCTTTTTGTATTTAATTTGTAAAATTATTCCTGCAATTACAATTGCAATACTCACTAATTGACTCACTCTTAATGCTCCAATGTACAAACTATCAGTTCTGAGTCCTTCTACAAAAAATCTCAATATTCCGTATAAAATCATGTATAGACTTGTTATTTGTCCATTAAATTTCTTCTTATTCTTGAATATATACACCAATATTAAAAATATTATAAAATCGCCAAGAGATTCGTACAAGAATGTAGGATGAACTTTTACACCATCTATTGTAATTGCCCAGGGAAGATTAGTTGGAGTACCATAAGCTTCCTTATTTATAAAATTACCCCATCTACCTATTGCTTGTCCCAGTGCAATCGCCGGCATAAAAATATCCAGCATCTTCAAAAATTTAAGATTTTTCTTCTTACAAATAACATAACAAGTAATAACTGCGGCAATTATTCCTCCATAAATCGCCAATCCGCCACCGCGAATATCGATGATTTCTCCTAAATTTTTGGAATAATAATCCCATTCAAATATTACATAATAAGCCCTTGCTCCTACAATTGCAAGAGGAAGTGCCCAAACTAAAATGTCCAATATGGTATTTTCTGAAATATTTTCTAATTTGGCTAACTTTACAGCTACTACATAGCCTAAAATCACCCCTAAAGTAATCAATATTCCATACCACATTATATCTATTCCAAAAATAGAAAAAGCTACCCTGTCCATTTTTATTCATTATCCCAGTTATGACTTACTTGTTGAACGTCATCACTATCTTCTAGATTATCGATTAATTTTTCCATTTTATCAACATTGGATTCGTCGTTGATTTTAACGTAATTTGATGGTTCATAAACCAAATCAGATTTTACAAATTTGTATCCTTTATCCAATAAAGTGTCTCTCACTTGTGCAAAATCTTCCATAGCTGTGTTGATTACAAAAATTCCATCATCAGCTTCAAAATCTTCTGCACCAGCATCTAAACTGTCCATCATAACTTCTTCTTCATCCAACGATTCTGCTTCAATTAATAACAGCCCTTTTCTTTGGAACATAAATGATACAGAACCATTTTGTCCAAGATTTCCACCGAATTTATCAAAATAATGTCTAACATCTGAAGCAGTTCTATTTCTGTTATCTGTTAAGCATTCAACTATAACAGCTACCCCTTCTGGACCGTATCCTTCATAAACGATGTTTTCGTAGTTTGCAGAATCTCCGTCGCCACTAGCTTTTTTGATAGCTCTGTCGATATTATCATTAGGCATGTTTTCTGCACGAGCTTTTTCTATAACAGATTTTAAGCTAGGATTGTATTCAGGATCAGCTCCACCTTCTCTAACAGCAACAGTTATCGCTCTTGCCATTTTTGTGAATACTTTACCTCTTCTAGCATCTTCACTACCTTTTTTGTTTTTTATTTTGCTCCATTTATTATGTCCTGACATAAAATCACATCCTTAATATTTATTTCTATCGAACTCAAATGATTTCGCAAATTTTCTTTTGTGTTCGCTTTGTCTTATTTTTTTATCAATCAAATCTTTGGATTTAGTTTCAGAATTATTCATCAAATAATTATCTAGCTCTTCGTAAGTGAATCCAAACTCATCTTCATCTGTTTGACCTTCCCACAAACCAGCACTAGGTTTTTTATTTATAATTATATCTGGAACTCCCAAAACTTTTGCCATTTCGAAAATATCTGTTTTGTACAAATTCAAAAGTGGCATTAAATCAGCTCCACTGTCGCCGTACTTTGTAAAATATCCAGTCATAAATTCAGAACGATTTGATCCAGATAGCACCATATAACCATTGTTTTGAGCATAATAGTACAAAGTCAACATTCTAAGCCTTGGCTTAATGTTTGATACAGCCATTTCTACAGAAGTTTTCTCAAAAGTTTGTATCAATGCATCGAACCCATCGTTCAAATCTACTTTCTTACAATTCAAATCAATCGCTTCTGCTAATATTCTAGCATCTTCTTCGTCTTTGGGATTGCTTTTTATTGGCATAATCAAACCTAAGGCGTTATCCCCAAAAGCTTTTTTGCACAGACAAGCTAACACAGCACTGTCGATTCCACCGCTAATTCCAAAAACAGCTCCTTTTAGATTAGCTGATTCGACTTCTTCTTTTATCCATTTTATTATATCTTCACATAATTTTGCGTAATCCATTTTAATCCACCTTCAAATTTTATCACAATTTACATCATTTTAAAATATTAACTTACCATTTAAAGATGATTGGTAAGTAAATTCAATCATTGTAAACTTTATGTTATCGCTTGTTAAATCAATTAACTTATTTTCTATTTCCTCATATTTATCTTCATCTAGTAATATATCGAACACAACTTTGTCTGAGTATTGTTTATCAGCTACGTAAATATCATTATTCATCAGAAAGTTTTCAATACTACCAACATTGGTGTAGTCAAATTCTATCTGAAAATTTCTAAATATTTTCTTATCTACGATAACCGACTCATTCAAACACTCACTAGAAGCTTTTGTGTATGCTCTTATGAGTCCACCTGCTCCAAGTTTGATTCCGCCATAGTATCTTGTAACAACTACACAAACATTAGTCAAATCTTCTTTTTTAATTACTTCAAGAATTGGAATACCTGCTGTTTGTGAAGGCTCACCGTCGTCATCAAATCTCTGAATTAATTTGTCCTCTCCAATGATATAAGCAGAACAATTGTGAGTTGCATTACTGTATTTTATTTTTATACTATCCACAAATTCCAATGCCTCTTCTTCTGATTCAACGAACTTACAATTTCCGATAAATTCTGATTTGTTAATCACAAACGAAAAAGGTATGCTTTTGTGAATACTTCTATAATTTTTCATATATAAATTCCTCATATTTTTCTATTTCCGACTCAGAAATTTCAACCATAAGCCTAACATCTTCATTGTTATATGACACATCTTCACATTTAAAATTTTGTAAAACCGTGTTCAAAACATCCTGATGATCGTAGTCAAATCTCATTTTAACACATTTGTAATTGCCATATAATTCTTCTTGAATTTTGTACAATAACATTTCGATGTCTTCATCGTTAAAAGCTGATATCTTAATTTTATTTTCCAAATTATACGGGAAAATCACGTTAGGATTTTTGTCAGATTTATTAAATACCGTAATCATTGGTTTGTCCAATACTTTTAGTTCCTTTAATATGTCCATTGTTGTAGTTATTTGATTGTCCAAATCGGAACTTGAAGAATCCAAAACAAATAATATCAAATCTGAATGTTTTAAATCTAACAACGTCGATTTAAAAGCTTCGATTAAATCTGTTGGAATATCTTTAATAAATCCAACAGTATCTATTACGAGGAATTGTTTTTTATTAGGCAATGTACATTTTCTTAAAGTAGTATCCAATGTTTTAAATAGCAAATCCTCTGTTTCAAACTCTTCCGTGTACTTATCTTTGTAGAAATTCACCAACTTGTTGGACAAAGTAGATTTGCCTGCATTTGTGTATCCAACCATACTCACCATTTTTATATCTGATTTTAGTCTTTGTTTTCTCATATTTTCTTGACTTTTATCGATACTTTTTAATTCGCGCTTGATATTGTCAATTTTCTTTTGGATAGTTCTTCTGTCTACTTCAAGCTTTGTTTCCCCAGGTCCTCTAGTTCCAATTCCACCACCAGTTCTGGATAAGTGGTCTCTAAATCCAATCAATCTTGGAAGTCTGTATTTGTATTCTGCAAGTTCAACTTGAAGCACACTTTGTTTTGTTTTCGCTCTGCTTGCAAATATATCTAAAATTAAATTTGTTTTGTCGACTATTTTAAGCCCAGTTATATCTTCCAAGTTTTTAATATTTGAACCAGATAATTCTACATTAAATATCAAAGTTGTTACGTCCAATTTTTCTGCAGCGTCTTTTATCTCCAGACATTTTCCTTTGCCTATGTAATATTTTGAATCAATAAAGTTTTTTCGAACTTCTGAAATTGCGCAGACTTCACCACCAGAAGATTCAATCAAACTTTCCATTTCTTTTATATCTTCATCGTTTATTTTTTTGTTTTTAAATTCAAAATAAACTAAAATTGTTTTTTCTTTCATTGTTGCTCCTTTATTTATATTATATAATAATCTCTCGTTAAGTAAAATGTTCATCGTATTTCTAGGAATATATGTTGAATCTACACTTTGTGGTATAATAGTGTATATATATTTTATGGAGGAATTTATGAATAAAGATAAAAATATAATATTGAAATCCATAAAAATTTTAATATTATGTTTGATTTGTATATTTGCATTTGTAGGTGGATTAATCGGAGTAGCCGGAGTACGCGCTATGCAATTAGCTCCAAAGGTTAATCCCGAAGAAATAAATAATATGATGAATCAGACATCAGAAATTTTGGATCAGGATGGAAATTTAATCGAAAAAATCAAAACCACTGAATATAGAGAGGTTGTTAAATTAGATAAAATACCAAAATATATGATGGACGCTTTCACATCTGTAGAAGACGAAAGATTTTACAAACACAACGGTGTGGATCCTATCGGTATTACATCTGCTATTTTTGATAATTTAAGATCAGGTTCTATGAAACGTGGAGCGAGTACTTTGGCACAACAATTAGCTCGTAATTTGTACTTAAGTAATGAAAAATCATTTGACAGAAAATTCAAAGAAGCTTACTTGGCAATGGAATTAACAAACTATCTAGGCAGAGAAAAACTTTTGGAAACGTATATGAATACAGTTTTCTTGGGCCAAAATGCCTATGGTGTTCAAGCAGCTTCTGAAATTTATTTCAAGAAAAACATAAATGAACTAACTTTATCAGAATGTGCTACTCTTGCAGGAATCGTAAAAAGTCCTACTAATTTAGCACTATACAAGGCAATTGAACCAGGTCAAGTAAAAGATCAATCAAAAATTGTCGGCGAAGTTACATTAAGCGGTGAAACATACAAAGCTGTTTACAACCAACAAACTATCGATAGAAGAGATTACGTTCTTAAAAAAATGTTAGAAAACAAGAAAATAACTCAGGAAGAATACGAAAAAGCTCTTCAAGAGAATATCGCAGCTAATATTAAGCCAGGTATAAAAAACGTGGATTACTTATCCAATTACTATTCAGATATTATCTACGAACAAGTTATTGCAAAACTTATAGAAAAAGGATACTCGCAACAAGAAGCTAAAAGCAAACTTATAAATGGTGGTTTAAAGATATATTCATGTGTTGATATGAATATGCAAAGTAATTTGGAAAAATTGTATGACAAGAAAGTCGACGATATTATATCCGATGGTTCATCAGCAAACTTGTTAAAATGGTCAAGTGATGATGGTAGAAATATTACGAATGCATTAGATGAAGTGATTTATTTTAGAAAGAATAATATAATTAACGACAATGATGAATTCTTTATTTCACCAGAACAATATACTAAAAACCCAGATGGTTCTGTTACTTTTAATTATTCAAAATCTATTAAAGTAAAACAATACGGAAACTATTTAGATTTGAAAGATTATTACTCAGTAAACGATAGTAATAATTTAGTAACTCATAAAATATCTTCAATCAATATTGGTAGTAAGAATTTGAATACAGATGGTGAAGGTAACATTACAATCTCAAGCCAATATATAAAAGAAAATCCAAATTTAATCAAATACGACAACAACGACAATTTGATTTTTGCTAAAGATTTCTACACTATAAATGAAGATGGAATTAAACAGCCACAATCATCAAGTGTTGTTGTTGATAAAACAACTGGACAAATCAAAGCATTGGTTGGTGGAAGATATTCAGATAATAAAGATACTACTAACAGAGCATCCGATATCCCTAGACAAGTTGGTTCTAGTATGAAACCTTTAGGTGTATATACTCCAGCATTGGACAATGGATATTCCCCTGCATCAGGCTTGGATGATTTACCTCACTACAATGAAAAGCACGAATTATGGCCACAAAACTGGTACGAAGGCTATGAAGGTTTAGTTTCACTTAGACATGCAGTGGAAAACTCAATCAACGTAACTGCCGTAAAAGTTTTGGAAGATATTGGTATTGAAAAATCAAAAACATATTTAGAAAAATTCGGATTGATTAATGCAAAAAATCCTAAAGCCGATAACTATATAAGTGCAGCTGAAAACACTTCAGAAAATGATGAAAACACATCGGCAATGGCACTAGGTTCATTAAGTAAAGGATTTACACCTGTAGAGATGGCAGGTGCATACAACGCTATCAATAATAGCGGACAGTACAGAGAACCTATTTCATTTACAAAAGTTACTGACGGTTTAGGAAAAGTTATAATTGAAAATCCTCAAAAACAAAATGAAGTCGTGAGTCCTCAAATTGCATACATTATGAGAGATATACTCAGAACTTCTACAGATTACAACTATTCAAAATACGCAAGGTTAGATGGCTTTGATATTGGAGGAAAAACTGGTACTACAAACGACTACCAAGACGTATGGTTTGTCGGAATGAGCCCATACTACACTATAAGTACTTGGTTAGGCTTTGACAATCAACAATTGAAAATGACTCAAATTAGTCAGAAAAAAGTTGTACAAATCTGGAGTGCAGTCAACAGATATACTTTAGAAGATAAAATTCCAATTAAATTTGAGGAACCAGACGGTATCGTAAGAGTTAAGGTTGATACTTTGGCAAATAAATTGCCAAGCAAATACAGTTGGAGAGATCCTCGTGGAATTGTAAAAGAAGAAATCTACAAAGCGGGTACAGAACCTACAGAAGTTTCTGATTTGTATGAATCTAGAAGAATTGACGTTGTAGATGGAAAATTAGCTACAGATAATACTCCACCTTGGGAATTAGGATGGGGAGTTTTCATAAAAAGAGATCCTCCATACAAACCATCAGAACATAACAACATTATTCCTAAAGACTGGAAGTACAGTATGCCTGGTTATTCTGATAGAACAATATTTAATATTTTTTTAAAACCTGACAATAAAAAAGATGAAGATAAATATGACGAGGATAAGGACGACAAGGACGAAAAAGATAACGACAAGAAAGACGGCGACAAAGAAAACAATAGAAATAATAGAAATGGCAACAATAGGAAGCGAAACAATAACGATTCATCGGACAATAATGATAACTAACACTCGATTATAAAACTTTATAATCTTTATTCAAAAAACCACCTGATTAGAACATATTTCCAATCAGGTGGTTTATCTTTTAAAACAAATCGATTTGATTAAAAAGTAAGGTAATACTTTTACTTCATTATATTTGGTAACAATTTATTATCGAAGCTTATTATAATTATCTATTACAGATAATATATCGCATGGTGATTTTACAACTACGTCAGCAGAATTCAACAACATTTTTTCTGTTCCGACACCAGATAAAACACCTATTGAAAGTCCAGCGTGTTTTCCTAATTGCATATCTATTTCAGAGTCACCAACAACTGCAACTTCATTTATATCTAGAGAAAATTTTTTACAAAAAGCTTGTAACGCTTGTGGATTCGGCTTATTCAAATATCTATCTCCACTCCCTAAGAATTCAATATATTTTTCTAATTTAAGAATTTGAAAGCAAAACCTAGCTTGACGGTAATTATCTGCAGTAATTACACCGATTTTTATGCCATCATTTTTTAATTTATTGAATAATCCATCTAAATCACAGGTCTCCTTAATCATGTTAGAATGACTTTTTAAATATTCAGAAAAAAATTCTTCCATATTTTCATAAATTTCATCCTCAGAATTTAAAATATACATACTAATTACTTCAAATAATTCATCCATCGTCCCTGATGCTAGAATACTATTTTCTCTAATTGTCGAATCACTTTTTATTCCGATTTTTTCTCTTATATCTTTTTTTACTTCTTCAGATAATGAATATTCATTGAATAGTTCTTCAACTGCACATCGCCACATATCTGAAAACTCCATCAACGTACCATCTTTATCAAATATTATCCCTCTAATTTTCATCTTTTTTTACCATTAAGTCTTTCCAGTATTTCATAGTTTGAGTTTTTTCATCTCGATTAAAGAATATCGGATTAGTAAACCCATACAAATTATCATCATCGTCAGTTATATCGAGTCTAATCCAATGATATTTTAAATCTATTTCTTGATCCAATTTTGATACTAATCCTTTTTCTTTCAAAATTGTCTTTCCATCAACAATCCAATTATGATATAGATCGAGATCATGAAATGTTCCGTTAGTTAGTTTGCTTTCTAAAAATACTTTTCCCTCAAAAGAGTTATTTTCTCTATTCAAGCCGTGTGTATTAAGGTCAATAAAATCTTTTCTCGATACTACGACATCTCCTTGTACAAGAGCTTGTTTTAAATCATTCCAAGAATTACTTTTTGAATATAAATATGTTTTTGGATCTCCTAATATAGAAGGATATTTAGAATTTGCATATTTTTCATTTGGTCTTAAATGTGAGTCACTACCTCCTATTCCCACAACCTTGTATCCATCATTCAGTAGACAATTCCATTTGTCTATTGCATCTTTAGTTGCATTTATGGATGTTTTGTATGTTGGATCATTAATTATTTCCATGATTTTAACATATTCAAGTGGAAAATCGTCTAGCAAAAAATTCCAAGGAGGCATGAATGGATGATTTATTGATACTATAGAGTATTTTTCAGCCTCCTTAATTATTTCTATAAGTGAAGTTTTGTCCTCAATCTCATATATAGAATGTTCTTCAAATGGATTTTTTTCTGAAAACAATAAGTTAATATGTCCATAACTTGAAGTAATCTCAACCCCTGGATATATGAATACATCATCATATTTGGGCCATTTATAATGAAAAATATTATGGTCTGTTGGAATAAAAAAGTCAAGATTCTGTTTTTTTGCTATATCATTATTCTCTTCTCTTGTCATTTTACCGTCTGAAAATATAGTATGTGTATGAAAATCACCTGCATACCATTTCATTTCATCAGATATGGTATGTTCAGATATGTTTGGTCGTTCAATTAAACTTATTTCTTCTAATTTATTATTAAATTCATCCTCTTCTTTTACTATTATATTTACAATATTAGACTCAACTTCTCCATAAATTGCGTATTCTATGGTCCATTCACCTTGAAAAGTTTCAATTGATTTTAGTGTTTTGCAACAAGGAGAAGTATAATCGCTTATTGTAGATATGCATCTTGTGCCATCTTTTGAATTAGTAACAATCTGTCCATACAAATTCTTGTCCGGACCAAATAAATACATAAATAATAAATTTTTATTGTTTCTCCAACTTATCGATATAGTGATTACATTACATTTGATATCGAAAACAATTTTATCATATTTTTTTTTGAGATTTGTTTCTAAGAAAATATTCTTATCACTATTAGACAGTAATCGATCTTTCATTAATTATCTCCAAAAATTATCATATTTCATTCAAATTTCTATTCGAACAATCTATTTATTATTAATCTTATCTAATGCTTCTTGAGCTACTTTTTGTGCTTCATCCAATGCTTGTTTTGTTGAAATATTTTGTAACTCAATTTTATCTGCTGCAATACTCAAAGCATCAGTAATCTTTCCTTTTGTTGGGTCAACAAATACTGGTGTAGCTTTAAGCGCTTGTTGATATGGTACAATTGCATAAGGATTTTCTTTTGTAAAAGCTTTGTAATCCTCATCCTCCATAGCGCTTTTTCTAACTGGAATGTATCCTGTTTTCATTGACCATTTCGCTGAAATTTTTGGACTAGTAAAGTATGATATCCATTCAAATGCAGCTTGTTGTTGTTCTTTAGAAGCTGCTTGTGGTACAACTAAATAATGTCCTCCAGCTTGTGGTTTTCCTGGCTTCCCATTCAATCCTGGTTGAGGACATGATCCGATAATTTTAAAATCCAAATCACCTTTGTCCCCTGAAGATCCTGTATAACTCATAGCTTGCCCGTTCATCACATTATCAATTGTTCTGTACCAGTATTCCCATCCTTGTCCTCCGGATTCAATCTTTGCAGTTTTGTTTTCAAAAATTTGTTTTCTAATAAAATCCCAAGATTCAATCCATTCAGGTGAATTTATTGTAACTTTTTTTCCATCTTCACTAAGGATTGATCCTCCATTGCTCAAAGCTATATCGATAAGATTATCAGCACCCCACATTGGAAGATGTCCCCATTTTGTAACACCTTTTTTTTGTATTTCTTTAGATGCTTCATATACTTTTTCCCAAGAAGAATAAGCCTCTTCTGGCTTAATGCCCGCTTTATTCAATAAATCTTTTCTATAATACATTACTTGTGTTGTTCCATATGCAGGTATCGCATAAATTTTACCATTAATCTTTGCAGGTTTCATTAGTACATCAAGATAATCAGATTCTGGTGTCTTATCATTCATAAATGTGGATAAATCTACAGCTATTTGTGATTCAGCCATTTCAGAAATCTTACTTCCTATAAAAACTGCTGGTGGTTGTTTAGCAGCTATTGCAGCTTGAACTTTTTGATACGTTTCGTTGTAATCGGCTTGTTGTACGCCTACAACCTTTACTTTATCTTGTGATGCATTAAAATCTGCAATAATTGATTCCATTGTCTGACCTGCAACAGACCCTAATCCATACCAAAATTGAATTTCAACCTTTTCCTTTTTGCTGCTATCTTCTGATGCAACATTAGAACCACTGCTATTTTCATTTTGTGCTTTTTTAGCAGATTCTGAACAACTTGTAAGCATTAATATACAACAAAGTATCATTAATGAAATTTTTCTTAATTTTCTCATTTTTCCCTCCTAATTTTTTATCCTTTTATTCCGCTATCGCTTATTCCTTCAATAAACCACTTCTTTAAAATTAAAAATAAAATTAATAGTGGTAATACTGATATAGTGTTTGCAGCCATCAACATCGGTAAATTCTGTGTGAAATTCCCTTTTGAATTAAAGAAAATATTTAATCCCACACTTATGAGATAATTTTTTTTACTGTTTGTTATTAGAGATGGCCACATATAGTTATTATACATAATAACAAACTGTATCAATGCTGTTGTTAATATTGTAGATTTAGAAAGTGGAACCATAACTTTCCATAGTATTTGCCAATTATTTGCTCCATCCATCTCAGCTGCTTCTATCATTTCTTTAGGTACAGAAGAAAAAGTTTGGTAAACCATATATATCGTAAACACACTTGCCACATTAGAAATAATAATTCCTGGTATTGTATCAATTAAATTCATCTTTGCAAGGATAACATAACTCGGAACATATGTCGCTGCTGCTGGAAGCATATATGTCAAGAGAATAGATCCAAACAAAATCTTTTTACCTTTGAAATCAAACTTCGATAAACCATATCCCATCAAAATCCCAAGCAATAGTTGTAAAACAACTATTGCAAATGCTGTTATAATACTATTAATTATATAAAGATCGAATGGTGCTTTTTCTAATGCACCTATGAAATTTCTAAAATCTAATACTTCAGGAAACAGGTTTAATGGTTGTTGAATAATTTTATTTGCTGTTTTAAAAGAATTTGTAGCCATCCATAATAGCGGAAAAAAAGCTAATATACTTACAAACGCTAATAATAATAAATTGATTATTTTTTTTATTTTATTCATTTTAGCTCCTATTTTACTAGTTTCTTTTGCATATAGAACATGATACTAGCTAGTATTCCTGTGATAATTACCATTATTATTGCAATAGTTGTAGCTTTGCCCATATTAAATTGTTCAAATGCCATCTGATAAAATAAGTATAATAATGTTCTAGTTGATCCAGCTGGACCTCCTCTAGTTAGTACAGAAATCTGATCATAAGCCTGAATTGAATTTATCAGACTTATGATTCCTAGAAACAATGTCGTTTTTATTGTTAGTGGAAAATAAATATAATTAATTTTTTGGAATGAGTTTTCTCCTTCCAAATTACAAACTTAAAATAAATATTTTGGTATTTTAATTAT
>NZ_JAGYZD010000248.1 GCF_018371055.1 Finegoldia magna
TTTTTCAATCATTAAATTCTTCATTTTAATAAAAGTTTGTTTTTCGCCGCGCGCTTTTTCTACAACATATAAGCTACCATCATTTTTATCCACACTCATTACAGGTCTTATATTCAACAATGATCCCATAACTTTTTGAGTCTTAGATAATCTTCCACCTCTGTACAAATACTCTAAGTTAGTAACTGTAAAAATATGCTCTTGTGCGCAGATTATTTCATCTAATTTTTCGTTTACTTCTTCAAATGAATAATTTAATTCTACAAGTTTGAGCGCTTTATTAACAACGGAAGTTTCTCCGGAACAAGCACAAAGAGAATCCTTAACTATTATTTTATAATCTTTGTTTTCTTCTAATAATGCATTCATTGCCATTGTGGCAGTTTGAAATGTGCTAGTAAGTCCACTAGATAATGTAATACAGATTACGTCATTTCCAGCTTCCAATTCGTTCTTAAATGATTCATAGTAGGTCTTATATGGAACTTGGCTAGTTTTGAAAACTTCTCCATCTTTCATTCTAGAAAACATATCTGAAGAATTAATGGTTTGACCTTCTATGTATTCTTTATCAGAGCTAATAACTGGCATATTCAGTATTATTAAATTTTCATTTTTATTAGATTCTGTTATTTGACAAGCAGAATCCGTGATTATTTTTATAGACATTCTTACCTCCAGATAAGTATTATTTTTTTTATTGGTGCTGTTGAGAGGGATCGAACCTCCGACCTATTGATTACGAATCAATTGCTCTACCAACTGAGCCACAACAGCATATACACTTATTATAAGCTTAAGAGTGCAATAATTCAAGATTATTACAATAATGAAAATCAATAGGAAATTTGTAAAAATTATGATAAAATACTAGTCATATTCTAGGAGGCAGAATGAAAAACAAGAAATTAATGAAAAAAAGAGTTGGAATATTCTTGCTTATGATAGTTTTTTGTGCCTGTTTAATAATAAATTATTCTGAAAATTACTTTTCTTTTTCAAAAAAAATTACTTATCAAAAAAGTGAATTAGAAGATAATGAGTTGAAAACATTAAATAAATTAGAAAAAGATTTGGATGAATTTAAGAGAGTAGGTGCTTTAAAAATTTCAGAAGAAAATATGTTTTATCCAACCCACAAATCTCAAATATCTGAACGAATGCTAGAAGTTGCATTAGAAGGTACTGATTTAAAAGGCAACGCACATTCATTCATTAAAGTAGAAAAGAAATATGGTGTGAACGCCTTGTATTTATTAGCTATAGCAAATCATGAATCTGATTTTGGACAAAGTCGAATAGCAAAGGACAAAAATAATTTGTTTGGATTCAATGCTGTTGACTCTGATCCTTACAACGGAGCAAGTCAATACAATTCACTTGATGAAGGAATTCAAGATATTGGCAAAAAAATCAAAATATTGTATCTTAGCGACAACGGAAAGTATTTTAAAGGTTATAATTCTTACGCTATGAACAAAAATTATGCAAGTGATAAAAATTGGGGAGAAAAAGTCAATAATCACATGATACTAATAGCTGAAAAGATTTTATCAAGCTATAAATAATAAAAAGTGAGAAAAAAATGAAGAAATTTTTACTGGGATTAATAATACTAATATCATTAACAAGCTGTGACAAAATTATTCAAACAGAAAATCAAAATAATTTGTATGAAGTTGTCAGAGTTGTAGATGGAGACACTGTAATATTAAATATAGATGGACAAAAAACGAGAGTAAGACTTATAGGAATTGATACACCAGAAAGCGTGGCAGAAGATAAAAGTCGAAATGTCAAAGAAGGCAAAATTGCAAGTGAATACACTAAAAATTTGCTAGAAAAGAAAAAAGTCAGGGTAGAATTTGACGATGAAAAAGAGGATGTATATGAAAGAAAACTAGGCTATGTATTCTTAGATGATGAATTTATTAACGAAAAATTACTAAAAGAAGGAATGGCAAAATTATACACTAAGACAACCAATAAAAAATACTCTGAGCGATTAAAAAAAGCCGAACAATATGCAAAGGATAATAAAAAAGGCTTCTGGAAAGATTTTTATATAAATGATCCAAATTTATATGTAAAATACACCGATTCTAAAGGTAGGGGAATGATAAAAGGAAATATTAACAGTAAAGGATTGAAAATATACCACATGCCTAATCAAGAAAGTTATGAAGATGTGAAAATTAATTTCAAAAAAGGTGAGAAATATTTTGTAACAGAAAAAGAAGCACAAGATGAGGGATTTTCAAAATCTTCAAAATAATACTTGCAAAATAAAAAACACGATGCTATAATAATAAAGTCAAGTTCACTTGAAATAAATTTTACAAATGCTTGACAAACATATTTTATTATGGTACACTTATAAAGTAGTC
>NZ_JAGYZD010000249.1 GCF_018371055.1 Finegoldia magna
TTTTCTACAAATTTATTTCTAAGATTTTCTATCATTATTCCACCACTTTCTTCAATTTAAAATAACCATACTCACGAGATTTTGCATTCTTCAACGCAACTTCTCTTGCAATTGATTCTTTTGGTGTATCTTCTCTAAGTATGCTGTGATATTGTGGCAAGAATTCCATGTATTCCACACCTTCAGTGTCACATTCCATAATCATACTTGCAAAATCCAATACAGTATTGTATTTTTCATATAAATCATCCACGTTTTCAGTTAACTCAAGGTTAGCCAAATCATAGATTTTTATTACTTCATCTCGATTAATCATACTAACTCCTTTTTAATTCATGATTAAATTTTATCATAAATAAATTAAATTTATAAGTTGTCTAAGAATGAATTCAATTCATCTTCTGTCATTAATTTTACACCCAAATCCTTCGCTTTTGTAAGTTTGGATCCAGCTTTTTCTCCATATACCACGTAATCAGTGTTTTTAGAAACAGAAGATGAAACTTTTGCTCCCAAATTCGATAACTTGTCTGTAAGTTCTTTTCTAGAATAATTTACCAAACTTCCTGTCAAAACAAAAGTTAAATTATCCAATTTCTTTTCAATATTTTCAGGGTTTTTAATTTTAATTCCTTTTGATAGAAGTGAATCTATAGAATGAGAAATAGTTTCGTCATGGAAAAATTCTACGATTTCTTCTGCAATAACATTTCCAATATCTTCGATTTGAATTAATTCGTCAAACTTCGCTTCTCTCAAATTATCAAAACTCTTATATTTTTGTGCTAATTCAAAGCTTGTCTTCTCTCCGATTTCAGGAATTCCAAGTGCAAAAATAAAGTTTGCCAAATCAACATTTTTACTCTTTTCAATTGCATTTATCAGATTTTGGCTCTTCTTTTCTTTAAATCCTTCTAATTGCAACAACTGTTCTTTTTTTACATCGTAGATTTCTTCAATTGATTTTATATTGAGTTTTTCTAGTAAAACTTCCAATGTTTTTTCGCTCAATCCATCGATATTCATTGCATTTCTACTTGCAAAATGAACCATTCTCTTAACCAATTGTGGAGTACAACTCATTGAATTTGGACAGAAAATATGAACTCCATCTCTAAATAATTCACTGTGACAATATGGACAGTAATGTGGAATTTCAATTTCTTCCGTATCTTCTTGGTCAGGATTTACAACTCCCATTATTTCTGGGATTACATCGTTTGACCTTCTAACGAAAACTTCTGAATTCAATCTTACTTGTTTTCTTTCAATGTCGTCAATATTATTAAGTGTAGCTCTTTTTACAGTTACATTTCCAATTTCTACAGGCTCCAGCAAAGCCGTCGGCGTTACTTTTCCAGTCCTTCCAACATTCCATTCAACTTCTTTTACAATTGTTGTAAATCTTTCAGGTTCAAACTTGTAAGCTATTGCCCATCTTGGAAATTTGTTAGTGTAGCCTAATTTTTCTCTTGTTTTAAAATCATTTACTTTAATTACCACACCATCTGTTAAAACGTCGATTTCATTTCTTAATTCAAAAATCTCATCAATAAATTCTGAAATTTCTTCGAATGATGTTGCGTGTTTTTCGTATGGATACAATTTGAAATAATTATCTCCCAAAAACTTCATCATTTGTTCTTGAGTTTCAAGCCCGTTTTCTTCCAAATAATTTACATTGTAGAAATAAGCATCCAAGTTTCTTTCTCTTGTAACAGCTGGGTCTAAATTTCTAAGAGCTCCTGCTGCTGCATTTCTCGCATTTTTGAGTTTTGGTTCATGAGTTTGGTTGTATTTTTCTAATGAAGAAAGTGGCATTACTCCTTCACCCTGAATTTCCATCAATCTCGTGTCATTTATTTTCAATGGAATTGAATTGATAGTTCTCACTTGGTTTGTAATAACTTCTCCGATAGTACCGTTACCTCTTGTAGTCGCCATCACCAAATATCCGCCATCATATGTCAAATTTACTGTCAAACCGTCAAACTTAAATTCAACATAAAATTCAACTTGAGGTAATTTGTTCACGTGATTTTTATTGTAATTTTCTACAAATTCAATGGTTTTATTGACCCAATTTCTAACTTCTTCTTTGCTTTGTGCTTTTCCTAAACTGTACAACGAATTCAAGTGCACATGCTTTTCAAATCCCGATAAAACTTCTCCACCAATCCTATTTGTCGGAGAATTTGGCAGAACAACTCCAGTTTCTTTTTCAAGATTCACAAGCTCATCATACAACACATCATACTCTGAGTCCTCAATCAAAGGATCATCCAAAGTATAATAATGAAAAGCGTATTTATTTAGTATGTCTACTAAATATTTTATTCTGTCTTCCTTTTCC
>NZ_JAGYZD010000250.1 GCF_018371055.1 Finegoldia magna
GATATTTGTTTTCATTAGAACTCTTTGTATCTATTCGCTCAAATTTTAAAATTGTTAAATGCTTGAAAATTAAGGGTTACAAAAAGGTTACAGCAAATTTTAATTTCATTTGTTAATTGAGTACAACAGTCTAAAATATTACATTTTTGTAATATTTGAAGTACTTTTGACTAGATTTAGAAAAAATTGTCATTATAAAACCAAAAAATCCCCATGAAAGTTATCCAAAACAAGAAATTTTGAATTACAATCATGAGGACTATGTCATATATTATTCAATTAAAAACATTGATGTTCTACAATTCTCCCAATTCCTTTTTCAATTCATACACTAATTTATTCTCTAGTTTTTCCACATCCATTACGAAATTCATCAATCCGCCGAATAATGATTTGTTGTGAAGTTTCATATCAACATCCACAAAACTTCCTGAATTTGTATCTCCAAAATCAAAATTCAAATATCCATCTATGCTTTTTGAGTTTAAATCGATGTACATTTTTTCGTTTTCAACGATTTCTTTTATAGTGTAGGTCATTGTAACTCCCAAGTTATCTATTACGTACTGATTTTCAACTCCCGTTGGTTTTGAATTGTCTAATAATCTATCTTTTATCGTTTGGAAAACTCTACTTTTATCCGATTTAAATTCTTCTCTTTTCTTTAGTTCACCCATTGATGATTTCCACCTTTCTTTTTATTATTTCGTCTAATTTTCTTGAATAATCTCTCAAATTTTTGTAGTTTGTGTATTTTATTATATCATCTTTTATGATTTTAGAATTAGCAGTCATTCCAAATCCTATTATGCTTTCTAATTCTTCATTGATTACGATATTGTATCTAGAAGGAATATCTCTGCAATAGCCGATATTTTCCATGTTATTCAGAATATTTTTCTGACGATATAAATAATACGGACTGTAATTATTTTGAAATGTCCATTTTTTTATCAATTGCATTTGTTTCTCAGCAATATTTTCTTTAAAGTTTCCCTTGTCGTATTGTTGTGAGTATTTACTTCCTTTTTTTATCGACAGTGTGTGAAAAGTTATATTATCAGGTTGTAGCTGTCTTAGAATTTCGAGATTTTTTTCTGTATTGTTTACATCATCGTACAATAATCCAAGTATGAAATCCATATTTATCACAAATCCCAAGTTTTTGGCTTGAGTGTACAAATCAAGTAAGTTCTCATTATTTTGAATCCTTCCCATAGCTTTCAGTGCTTTTTCGTTAAAAGTTTGTGGGTTCAAGCTAATTCTTGTCACGTTGTACTTTTTTAACAATTTTAGCTTGTCAAAGTCCAAGCTATCTTCTCGTCCAGCTTCAAATGTGTATTCAACCAAGTTTTCTGAAACAAAACAGTTTTCAATAACTTTCAATAATTTTTCTAGCATTGTATTATCCAAACTTGTCGGAGTTCCCCCTCCCACATAAATTGTTTTGATTTTATGCTTGTCGATACTCTTGGAAACTTCTGTGATTTCTTTTATTAAATATCCAAGATATTCTTCTCTTCTGTCGTTATTTTTATAAACTATTGTCGGGAAAGAACAATAATCGCATCTGCTAGGACAAAATGGAATATTGATATATATGTTATAGTTTTTCTCGTCAAAATCCACGGTAGACTGAATTTTGTCGATGTCTCGTAAAAGTTTCAAGTTTTCATCATTTATCAAATACATTCTACTTAATTCTTCATCGCTGTGATTTCTCAAAATCTTTGATGGCTTCGTTCCAGTTAGTATTCCCCAATCATTCGTATAATTGTATCTTAGTGAAAATAACTGATACAGTATTTTCTTCAGTTCTAGTCTAGTCTTAAATGTGTATTTTTTGTCTTTAATTACATAATCTGTTCCAACTACAAAATCGCTCTGTCCAAATTCCAAATTTTGTTTAGAATCAAATATCGTAAAAATATCGATACATTCTTTTTGATATTTTTTATCTTCTAATTGTATTTTCATATTTTCTCAATTAAATAATCCGGCACATTTCTGAAACGAAAAATGCCGGGTTTTATTTATAAATCGTCTTCTATTATTGCTGACTTGGAATATGCTGATGGTTTTGCTTCGAAGAAATCCGTTTTGATTTTATTTGGATCAGAATATTCACTTACCCATTTCATCGATGGAATTTCTCTTTCGTAACCTGGATATATTACTCCGAAACCAAGTCCTGTTGATCTTAAATTACCCAAGTATTTGATGTAATCTTCAACCATTTTAATGGATAAGCCTTGGATTTTTTCACCGATAACGTATTTTGCCCATTCAATTTCAGCTTCTGATCCTTGTTTTATCATTTCTTTGTATTGGGCATTTTTTTCTTCAGTA
>NZ_JAGYZD010000251.1 GCF_018371055.1 Finegoldia magna
TTTTCATTAATTACAGTTTCTTCAACTAATGTTTCTTCTGAAAGGTTTTGTTCTTTTTTCAATTCGTCTACATCTTTGTATTTATTCTTGCTCATGTTTTTTCCTCCTACTGTCTAAGGTTAGGGTCAAGCGCATCTCTCAAACCATCACCTAACAAAGTAAATGAAAGCATTGTTAACCCGATCATTAGAGCTGGGAAAAACAATTGATAAGGATAAAATTGGAAGACTTGTTGAGCTTGTGAACACATAAGTCCCCAAGAAGTTTCTGGAGGTTGTACACCAAGTCCTAAGTAACTTAAGAAAGCTTCACCAAATATATATCCTGGAATATCAAATGAGATTGATACAAGTATTACGTTCAAAGTATTTGGGATAAGGTGTTTGATAATGATATCTTTGTTGCTTACTCCCAATACACGAGCTGCCATGATATAATCTTGTTCTTTTAATGAAAGAATTTGACCTCTTACAAGTCTTGCAAGACCACACCATCCAGTGATAGTCATGGCTAAGATAAGTGTTCCTACACCATTTGAGTTTAAAGCCAA
Source organism: Finegoldia magna (assembly GCF_018371055.1). GTDB lineage: Bacteria > Bacillota > Clostridia > Tissierellales > Peptoniphilaceae > Finegoldia > Finegoldia magna_I. The sequence goes on from NZ_JAGYZD010000251.1 coordinate 551, forward strand.
TCTTAAAATGATTACTAATAAAAGGTAAGGAATAGAAATCAAAATTTCTACAATTCTCATCATTATTGTATCAACTTTTCCACCAAAGAATGCAGAAGCTGCACCATAAATAGAACCAATTACAGTACCAATGATAGCACCAGCAAGACCTATTATGATGGAAATTCTACCACCTCTCCAAATTCTTGTGAAAATATCTCTTCCAAGTTCGTCAGTACCGAACCAGAATTTTCCACTTGGCGACAAGTTTACTTCTCCTACTAATTGTTCGTGAGAATATCCTGTTAACATCGGTCCGATGATAACCATTACAATTAAAAATACTAATATAATAAACGCAACTAAAGCGGCTTTATTTTCTTTGAATCTTCTCCAAGCATCAGACCAGTATGTTACTACAGGTCTTGCTATAAACTCAGATGTTCTATCTTCATCTGAAAGTCTTTGAAATTTGCTTTGATCTATTTTTTCCATACTAATCCCCTAATCTATTATTTTAATTCTTGGATCTGCTATACCGTATAAGATATCTACAACTAATTGAGAGATTAAGAACAAGAATGCATAGAAAATTGTTGTACCTATAATCATAGGATAATCTCTGGCAGTTATAGAGTTTACAAAGTAACTTCCTAAACCTGGTATAGAATACATACTTTCAATAATGAAAGATCCTGTAAAAATACCAACGATTTGTGGAGCTATAATTGTGATGATAGGAAGTATAGCATTTCTAAAAACGTGTTTTCTAATTACGTTGAAGCCTGATACACCTTTTGCCTTTGCAGTAAGTATGTAGTCTTCGTTCAAAACTTCCAATACATTACTTCTCATATATCTAGCATAAGTAGCTATAGAACCAAAACATAATGCGATAGATGGTAGTATTGTATATTTTACTTCGTCTCCGTAGCCTGAAGTTGGAAACCAATTTAGTTTTACTGCGAAAGCGTATTGTAAAAGAGCCCCCAAAATAAATACTGGTATCGTAATACCTAAAATAGCCAATACACTGATAATATAATCTGGCACTTTACCCCTGTTTAAGGCCGCAAGAATACCAAATATAATACCAATTGTAATACCTATTACCATGGCTTGTCCACCAATTCTTCCAGATACTGGAGCAGTTTGAGCTATTGTAGCCTTAACTTCTCTACCTGGATATTTGTATGAAGAACCTAAGTCTCCATGTAATGCATTTTTTAAAAATATTGCATATTGTGTTGATACTGGCTTATCCAAACCGTATCTAGCTTTGTAGTTTTTGATTGTTTGCTCTGGAAGAGTTTTACCCATAGCAGACAATGGATCCCCTTGAATGTTATGCATCAAGAAGAATGTTGCTGTTGTGATTATAAATAAAGTTAGCAACATGTACAAGATTCTCTTTATAAGATATTTTAACATGAGTCCTCCTATATACAATTAGTAGGCTGTTACAAGTAATTTGTAACAGCCTGCCATTTGCTACTAGTTATTTTATTTTTTTTCTAAATAAGTGTCTTTGTATCCTGCTGTTGAGAATTGGTTTAAGTTAATATGTTTTACATAATCTTGGTAATAAATATTAGTAGAACCAGATATAATTGGAATAATAACTGTTTCATCAGCTAAGATTTGTTCAGCTTTCTTATACAATTCAACTTGTTTGTTTTCGTCTTTTTCCTTGGCAGCGTCTTTGATTAATTTATCATATTCTTCGCTCTTCCATCCAGTTCTAACTGCGTTAGCACTTGAAGTGAATAGAGACATCATTGCTGATGGGTGGTTGTAGTCAGCAGTCCATGCTAAA
>NZ_JAGYZD010000018.1 GCF_018371055.1 Finegoldia magna
GATTTGAAGACTGAACTTTTTACATCTGGTGAGAATTTTATATTCAATTACGATGAAAATGATTATATAGATATTTTATTGTTGGATGTTGAGATGAAAAAAATTAATGGCGTGGAATTATCCAAGAGAATTCGTGAGAAAAATTCCGATATTCAGATTATTTTCATAAGTGGTTATCCAGAATATATCGGATACGGATATGATGTCAATGCTTTGAATTTTTTGATTAAGCCTATAAAAAAGGAGAAACTTTTCGAACTTTTGGACAAGGCGACTAATCAAATGAACAACAAAGAGAAGTTCATTATAGTAAAGAACGACGGAATTAATACCAAGATTTTATTGAAGGATATCTTCAGTTGCATTTCGGACAAAAATTACGTGGATATTTTCGCACAAAATAAAAGTTACAGAATTAGGATGACGTTGACACAACTATTGGATATGCTGGATGACAGATTTTTCAAGGTGAGTCGTTCGGAGATTATTAATATTGAAAAAATCGCAGAAACAAAGAAGGATTATGTTTTGTTGGAAGATGATAGCAAATTTTTGTTGTCAAATGCAAAGTTCAACGAGCTTAACAGAAAAATTATTGAGTTTTATTAGGTGAGAGATGAGATTTTTAAGTAAAATTAGGATTTTGTTTTCTAAAAAAGATATTTTTGAATATCAACAACAACTGTTGAACACTCATTATCAAGAAGTGGAGAATATGTACCGTGATATCAGAAAATTTCGCCACAATTACAGAAATCACTTGCAAACTTTGCGTTCTTTTGTGGCTGAAAATGATATGGAATCTATCAAGAACTACTTGGATAATTTGGATGAGAATTTGCATTCTATCGCACCTGTGATTAGGACTGGAAATAGGATGGCGGATGCTATTTTGAATTCCAAGATAACTATGGCGACTAATGAAAACATAAAATGCATCGCAGACTGTAAGATTTCGAATATTTTGGATATAAAAGATATCGATTTGGCGACGATTATCGGGAATTTGTTCGACAATGCGATTGAATCGGTGAGAAATTTGCCAGAAGAGGATAGATTTATCAGGATTTATATGGATATGAAGGGCAATAAATTGTACATTTCATTTACTAACAAGACAAGTAGCAAAAAACAGGAGAAGTTTGGCAGAATTTTCAAGTCGACAAAGGGCGAAAACAGAGGTCTAGGACTTATCAGTATCGACGAAATCGTTGACAAATACGATGGTTACATCAACAGAAATTCAGAGGACAATGCTTTTACGACGGAGATTTTGATATAGTCATCCCTGTTTTTGATATGCTTATCCCTAAAACGTAAATACGATAGTATTTCGGTTAATATATTATTGGGAGGTAGTTATGAAGAAAAAATATTCTACAAATGATAATATTAAATTTATGTTCAATCTTGCGTGGAACAACCAAAAAAGTTTGATTTTCATGCTGATAATTATGGCTATCACGACTGCTGGAATTGATATTTTACAGTTGTATTTTACTCCACAAATTATCAAAATGGTTGAAAATTCACAAGATTTCAGAACAATTATGCTTACAGTTGTCGTGTTTGCGGTTTTGATTTTCGTCTGTTCAGCGACAAAAGAGTCGTTGGATTTGAGAATATTGTCCAAGAAAATCTACATAAGAAGTATTTTGATGAATCAATGTATAGAAAAATTCTTGTCGATGGATTATGAGATGACTTTGGACAAAAATGTGTTGGATATATCAGAAAAGGCGAACACAAATCTAAAAGGAAATGATGTAGCGACGGAAAATATCTGGCTTACGATGAAAGACGTTTTGTATTTATTAATCAGCACAAGTGTGTATTTGATTTTACTTGCAAGGCTTCCTATTTTCATAATTTTGGTGTCGATTATCGCTAGTTTGATTAGTTTTCTGTATTCAAAAAAATTTAAACAATGGAAGTACGATAATAGGAAAACTCAGGCTAAATTTGAGAAGGAATTCAACTACATTTATTCAGTGAGCAGTCAAGAATACGCAAAAGATATCAGAATGTTTGGCCTAGGAAATTGGCTGGACGATATATACGACAGCGTTTTTGTGTTGTACGATGATTTCTTGAACAAAATGGGCAACAAAATGTTGATAGCAGATTTCTTGGATTGCGTGTTCAACCTTTTGAGAAATTCCGTTACATATTATTATTTGATAAATTTTGCAGTGAATGGCAAAATCGATGCCAGTATGTTTTTGTTGGCTTTTTCCGCACAAACAAAATTCGGCTATGATGTTCAAAGATTGTTCAATTTTCTCAGTGTGCTTTTTATGGAAGCGAAGGACATCGCAACTGTAAGAGAGTTTGTGGATTTGGAAGAAAAGTTCAAAAAAGACGGAGGAATCGAATTAAATCCTGATGATGATATTACGATAAAATTCGAAAATGTGGGATATAAATATCCAGGTAGTGACGAATATGTATTGAAGAATGTGAACTTCCAAGTCAACCCACAAGAAAAGGTCGCTGTTGTTGGACTCAATGGATCGGGGAAAACTACGTTGATCAAACTTTTGATAGGATTTTTGGATCCAACAGAGGGTCGTGTGCTTGTCAATGGAATTGATTTGAGAGAACTCAACAGAAGAAAATATTACGAGATTTTCTCTGCGGTGTTCCAAGATTATTCGATATTGCCAGAAACTATTTACATGAATGTAACTCAATCAAAATCTACAGATGATGTGGAAGGCGTGGAAGAAGTGTTGAAATTAGCAGGTCTTTACGACAAGGTTAAGGAATTTCCAAATGGTGTATTCAACACGATTGAAAAATATATCTACCAAGATTCACCGGTTTTATCGGGTGGAGAAACTCAAAAACTACTTCTTGCGAGAGCTTTGTACAAGAATTCGAAGTTTTTGATATTAGATGAGCCAACAGCAGCGCTTGACCCATTGGCAGAAAGGGACTTGTACAACAAATACAATGAACTAACGAAAAACCACACATCGATTTTTATTTCTCATAGAATGGCTTCGACGAGATTTTGCGATTACATTTTGTTGATTGGAAATAACGGGATTGAAGAACGTGGAACTCACGAAGAATTGATGGAAAAAGGTGGAACGTACAAGTATTTGTTCGACACTCAAGCGAAATATTACAGGGAGGACTACAATGCAAAAGAATCTTAAACTATTCAAAGATACTTGGAGTGTTTTGTGGAAAAATTACAAAAAACTAATCATCAACTACACTCTTAACTGTTTATTCTCAGCAGTTTTCCCGTTAATTAGTATTTACGCATCTGCTAGAATGATAGATGGAATTGTCAACAAGATGCCTGTGCGATTTGTAGGTAAATGGGCAGTAATTGCTTTGTTGTCAGTGTTTTTCATTCAAATTATTATCGCCTTGACGAATAAAATCCAAAACACATACAATGACAAGAAATACGAGATATTTTTTCATATTTTATCCGAAAAATACAATGAATTGGATTACAAACAATCCCAAGATACAGAAATTATTGGAGAAAAATCGAATATAGAACAAAACATAAACTTCGGTGAATTCGGAATTATAAGAGTTCTTTACGCATACGATATGATATTGGAGTCTTTATTGGCGATGATAGGTAGTTTGGTGTTGTCGTATCAATTTCTCATTACAAGCTGGAACGCACCAGAAAGTTTTTCGTTTCTAAATAGCGTCTGGATAAATGTTTTGTTGATTGTAGTGGTTGTATTTTTATCGTGGATTTCACAGAAAATTAACGCAAAACAATTTGAAATTTGGCATAAAATAAATGAAGAAGGAAAATTTGGAAATCGAGTGTTCTCATTTTATTGTTCTAGGATGAGAGATCAATATAGAATGCTTGATACTAGAATGTATCGTCAATATAATATTGCATCTAATATGCTTAATGAATGTGGGGTTTTCAATCCTGGTGGAGTTTTTGACAGAATTATGTCGACAGAAGGTGTCACATACAAAATACTCAGCGAATTTTTCTCGAAATTACAAGTTTTGTTGATTTATCTTGTTGTAGTATCCAAATCATTACTTGGTGCTATTTCAATAGGAATGCTCAGCCAATATTTGGGAAGTTTGATAAATTTTACGAGCAATTTGTCGAAATTCTTGGAAGGAGTTGCATTGTACAAAGGTAACACTCCGTACGCAGAACTTACGATGGATTATTTGCACAAAAAATCGGATTTTTACAACGGAAGTTTGACTACGGAAAAAAGATCCGACAAAAAATACGAAGTCGAATTCAAAAATGTCAGCTTCAAATATCCTGGAACTGACAATTGGATATTGAAAAATATCAATTTGAAATTCGACCTTGGAAAAAAATTGGCGATTGTGGGGCAAAACGGTTGTGGCAAGACTACTTTTGTGAAGTTGTTGATTAGATTTTACGATGTTACTGAAGGAGAAATCTTGTTGAACGGAATTAACATCAAAAAATACAGATACGACGAATATTTGAAAATATTCTCAGTTGTGTTCCAAGATTTTAATTTGTTTGCATATCCATTGGCACAAAATGTCGCTTCGGGAATGGATTACGACGAAGAAAAAGTAGTTCAATCGCTAAAAGATGTCGGAATGTACGATGATGTTCAAAAATGGGACAAGGGAATCCAAACTTATCTGTACAAAGATATAGACGAAAATGGAATCAGCGTTTCCAAAGGTCAAGAACAAAAAATCGCCATCGCAAGAGCGTTGTACCAAGACAGTCCGTTCTTGATATTGGATGAACCAACGGCGAGTTTGGACCCTATAAGTGAGGCAGAAATTTACGAAAAATTGGGTCAAATAATCAAAGACAGAACTGCGATTTTTATCTCACACAGGCTATCTAGTTGCAAATTCTCGGACAAAATCATCGTGTTCGACAAGGGAGAAATCGCTGAGACAGGAGATCACGACAGCTTGATTTCGAAGAACGGAATGTATAAAAAATTGTGGGATGCACAAGCAGAATTTTATGTTTAAAAATGAAATTTCCTTCTAAATATGTGGTATAATTTTTATTGAGGAGGAAGGTATGAATCAAAAGAAATTATTGATAGCTTTTTTACTAGCATTTTCCATGACTACAGGAATTAGTTATGCGGAGGAAGAAAACATTATTTCACCAAAAGTTGAAATAAATGACGTACAATTAAATCCTGAAAATAGTACCAAACAAGAGGAAAATTCTACAGAAAAGTCTAATCAAAAAGAAAACCAAAAAGAAGAACAACCACAAGAGGAAAAAGAACAACACAAGGAAGTTCTTACGGACAAAAATGTAGCTGAAAGAGTCGAAGGACATGACAGATTTGAATCTGCAAACAAGATTCACGATGAGTTTTTCGACAAGGCAGAAGAAGTTGTACTTACATCAAGCGAAGTGTTCGCCGATGCGATAAGCTCTGGCAACATCACTGACGGTAAAATGCCGATTTTGTACACTGAAGGTTCCAAGTTAAACGAAAAAACTAGACAACAACTAAAGAACAAAAACATCAAAAAAGTTCACATCATTGGTGGCGAAAAGACAATCAGCAAAGATGTTGAAGAATTTTTGAAAAAAATGGGAATCGAAGTTGAAAGAATCGACGGACATGACAGATACGCTGTCAACGCAAAATTAGCAAAGAACAAGAAAGATGCGGACACATTAGTGTTTGCAAGCGGAGAAAATTATGCAGATAGTTTGAGTTCTGTTGGACTTGCAAACAAAACAAAATCTCCAATTCTTCTAGTTCAAAAAAACACACTACCTACATCAATTAAAGAGTATTTATCATCAATCGATAAGACAAAGATTTTAAAAAGTTATATCGTAGGTGGAGCTAACAGCATTAGCGATTCTGTAAAAGCAGAAATCGACAGCATTCTTAATTTGAAATCTACAAGAATTGCAGGTCATGACAGATACAAAACAAGCGTTGAAGTATCCAAGATCGCTTATCCAAACGCCAAAAAAGCTATATTTACAACAGGAGAAGTGTATGCAGATGCATTAGCAGCAGCTCCAGTTAGTCAAAAAATCGACGCTCCAATTGTTTTAGTTCCAAGAAATAATATTCAATTGGAAAAAGAATCAAATTCTTCTAACAAAGCACAAACTCACGAAAATTATTTGAAAGGTTTGAATGTAGAAGAAAAATCTTATATATTTGGCGGCAAAAATTCTATTTCAGATGATTGCTTCACAAATATTAAGAACGCTTTATTAAAGAAAGAATTAATCAAAGTTTACAAAACAGACAGAAATATATTCAGATTAAAAGATTACGTTGTTAATAACAAAGCAATCTCTTTGTTAACTGAAATGAAAGACACAGCGAAAAAAGTAATCGACGTTGCAGTTAACAAGATTTTGAAAGTTGTTAAGGTTGAAGATAAGTGGGTTAATTTGTCATTCAATGGAATTAACGGATGGATTAGACCGGAAGGATTTAAATATTACAATCCACAAGATTTCGGCACAGTTCACATCACAGTTCCAAATATAATGAACCAAATCACACCAAAATCACAACGTGGCATCAAACAAAAAGCTGCTCCAATTGGTTGCGAACCAACAGCAATGTATCACGCATTACAAGCAAAAGGTTATGCGTTGGAGTACACTTACAATGAATTTTTGAATCAACTCCCAATGAATACTAACGATAATAACACTGGTTTCTCAAAGAATCCTTACGTTTGGGACGCTTATTATCACACAAGAGTTATGGCGACATATATGAACCCAGAACCAATGACTAAGTTTGCGAACAGATTTGCAAATGGTAAGGCAGAAAATATTTCTGGCTCAAATATGAGAGATATTTTGGCTGAACTTCAAAATGGAAACACAATCATGTACTACGGAACGTTGAGATGGGAAAAACCAAGATGGTCAACAAATGTTTACGGAAAGAGATTTTTCGCAAACAACCACGGAATTTGCATCAATGGATACAATCCAAAAACAAACAGATTCTACATTGCAGATCCTTGGTACTCAAACGAAATCACAAAATCATACAGTGAAGTATCGGAAAATTATTTGTCGAGAAGAATGGCAGTAGTAGTAAGATAAATGAATGGTCTCTTTTATAGAGGCCATTTTTTATTTATTTTTGTATAAAATAATTATCACAAACTTCATATGTGATAATAAAACAAATAAAAAAATTATGGAATAAAAATGCTATAGTTTTGATCCAGCAGGATTCCATAAATAAAATTTTATATAGGGAGGCTTTTAGTCTCTCTATTTTTTGCGAAAAAATAAACATATTTTCCTTTATTCACTTAGTTTGTTATGATATAATTGTTAAGGAAATTAATTAGGGGGTTTTTATGGGAGAATATAATATATTTGATATTTTGGGACCTGTAATGATTGGACCTTCTAGCTCTCACACTGCAGGTGCTTGTAGAATTGCAAAGACTGCTCTTATGATTGCTGGAAATGAGTTCACAAAAGTTGAGTTTGATCTTCACGGATCATTTGCGAAAACTTACAAGGGTCACGGTACAGACAGAGCTTTGTTAGCTGGTGTATTGGGAATTGAACCAGACGACATTAGACTTAGAGATTCATTTGCAATCGCTGATCAAAGAGGAATCGACTATGTTTTTAGAGAAGCTGACTTAGGGGATGTGCATCCAAATACTGCGAAGATTACATTTACATACGAAGATGGAACTACTATGTATATCGTTGGCTCATCAATCGGCGGTGGAAACATCGAAATCATCGACATCAACGGAATAGCTGTTCAATTTACAGGAACATATCCTACAATTTTATTGAAATACGTGGATGTAAGAGGAATTATCGCGGATATTTCTTCAGAACTTGCCAGAAATGGTTACAACATCGAAGGAATGAAGACGTTGAAACACGACGGAATCGTAACTTTGATTGTTGAATTGGATAAAAATATCGGCGAAGATTTGACAGAAAATTTATTAAAAGACGATAGATTTCTTTTCACAAAATATATTCAACGAAGTTAAGGAGAGTTTATGTTTGATACATCATTAGAAATAATCAATAAAGTTAAGAAGGAAAACAGACCTTTTTACGAATACGTTATAGAAATAGAAAACGAAAGAACTGGCAAATCTGAAGAATTCATCAGAAATGAATTGTCACACATGCTAGATGTTATGGAAAAATCTGCGACAGATTTCTTGGAAACACCTTCAGTGACTAACCAAAAAATGATCGACGGATTTGCACACAAAATGCACGTTTACGCAAATGAAAATGAACCAATCGTAGGACAATTCACAGCAGAAGCAATGGCGATGGCTTTTTCAACATTGGAAATCAGTGCAGCTATGGGAAAAATCGTAGCATCACCTACAGCAGGTTCATCAGGAATTTTACCGGCAGCTCTTATGAGTTTTAAACAAAGATACAACTGCTCACACGACGAACTTATCGATGCAATGTTAGTTGCAATCGGTGTTGGACAATTGTTGGGAAAATACGCAACATTTTCTGGCGCTGACGGAGGTTGCCAAGCAGAAACAGGTTCTGCAGCAGCGATGGCAGCAGGTGCGTTGATATTTTTAAGAGGAGGCTCTATTGAACAAGTATTCCACGGAGCATCATTTGCAATCCTACACGTATTGGGACTTGTATGTGACCCAATCGCAGGACTTGTAGAATATCCTTGCACATTCAGAAACGCAATGGGAGTTACAAACGCAATGATAAGCGCTGACATGGCATTGGCAGGAATCACAAGTATAGTTCCATTCGAAGAAGTGTGCCAAGCAATGAGGAAAGTCGGCAAAACTCTTCCACCATCATTGAGAGAAACAGGAATGGGCGGAGTTGCAGGAACAAAAACTGGTCAAGATATCAGAAGAAGATTTTTGGGATCATGCAACATCAGTGATGACGACGAAGATTAAAACAAAAAATTATCCACAAGATTTTAAAAATCTTGTGGATTTTTTAATTGAACTATTTGTTTTTGTTTACACTTTTTGCAATCAAAATCGCCAACACAAATGATATCACGATTTCAAAAGGCATATTCGTAGCGACAATTCCTCCAAGAAAATATTGTGCTTTAACGTGCATAACGCTTTCGATTTGTTTCGAATGACAAATAAACGCCATTCCCAAAACACCAACAGTGTTCATTACACTTCCACAAATCGCTGGAATTCCATAGCGAATCACATCGTTTTTGTCTCTTAATTTGTTGTAAACTTGATAAGTCACCACAGCTATTAAAACTCTTGGAAGCACGGAAACCAATGGATTGTAAAACATAAATGAAAGAATTGTCGGCGCAATAATATTATTTACCAATGAAAACAAACCGAACAACAATCCCACGAATAAACTAACCCAAGGACCAGCAACCAATGCAGCAACAATAGTTGGAATATGTAGTGTAGTCACTCTAACAGGACCAATCGGAATCATTCCCAAAGGAGTAAGTCCAAGAACGATAGTCAAAGCGCCAAACACACCGATTTTTGTCAAATCTTTTGTAGTTAATTTCATTTTTTTCCTCCTTGATCATTTACACAATTATACCACTTATACATAAAAATAAGAAGAATAATCTATTTATAAAAAATTTCAATAAGTAATAGCTGGTCAATATTGATTTAGGAATATATAATAAAGTGTAGATTTTAAATCAGGAGGTTATATGAAGAAATTTTTAGGAGTAATTCTTACTGCTAGTATGGTAATGAGCTCATTCACACCGGTACTTGCAGAAGAACAAAACAAAATTACAGTAGACAGAATAAGTGGATCAGATCGTTACGAAACATCAGCGAAAATCAGCCGCATAACATTCCCAAATCACATCAAAAAAATTGTACTAGCGAGTGGGGAAAATTTTGCAGATAGTTTGGTTGCAGGAAGCCTTGCAAACAAGGAAAATGCACCAGTATTATTGACACAAAAAGACAACCTACCACAAGTCATCAAAGACGAAATCAATAGACTTAGCCCAAGTCAAATAATCATTGTAGGTGGAGAAAAATCTGTAAATGTAAAAGGACTTAAAAATGTTAAAAGATTAGCAGGAAAAGACAGATTTGAAACATCAGTTGAAGTGTACAAACAAATTAATCCTAATGGAAAAGTTGCACTTGCAAGTGGACTAAACTTTGCAGATGCATTGTGCGCAATACCACTTTCCACAAAAGAAAACTTGCCAATTATTTTGACAGATGGACATAATTTGCCAAAAGGAATCACAAATGACAAAGTCTCCTTAATCTACGGTGGAGAAAAATCCGTTAATATAAAAGGATTAGAAAATACGAGAAGATTAGCAGGAGCTGACCGTTATGAAACAGCATTGATAATCGCAAAAGAATTCGGAAATCTTGAAAAATTCGTATTAGCAGATGGAAGAAATTATCCAGACGCATTGTCAGTAGCTCCATTTGCACACAAGAATAATCAACCAATATTATTAACAAATCCTGACAAAACAGAATTTATCAAACAAATAGTTAAAGATAACAACACAAAAGAAATCACGGTAGTAGGTGGAGAGTTATCCATATCTTCAAAACAAATTAAAAAAATTGCAAGTGTTGGAATAACTGAAGATAAAAAAACAAACACACCTCCAGTGACACCAACACCAGATAATCCTTCAACGCCAGATAAACCAGGCGAAGATAAACCAGGCGAAGAAAAGCCTGAAGAAAAGCCTGAAGAAAAACCTGGCGAGGACAAACCTGGCGATAAACCAGAAGAAAGACCAGAAGAAAAGCCGGAAGATATTGCAAAAGAAAAAGCTCTAAAAGAAGCCAAAGAAAAAGCAATTGAAGGATTGAAGAACAATGGCATCACATCAGAAATATACATCGACCAAATCAACAAAGCCAAAACAATAGAAGGCGTCAATGCATTAAAAGATGAAATCATCAAAGCGCACAAAAAGAGCGAAGAAGAAAAGCCAGAATACGTAGATATTGAAGATGCGAAGTTATTGAAAGTATTAAACAAAAACTTGGATGTAAACAGAGCAGATGATAAACGTATTACAAAACAAGAAATGGAATCTTTGAAAGAAGTATCCATATTCTTAGACAAGAAAACTAATAAGCCAATATTTACAGAAGAATCCAAAGACACATATTCAATACTAGGGAAAGCCCAAGATTTATCTGATACAGAAAATTTCAAATTCTCTGTAACAAGAGGAATGAAGAGTTTAAAAGGAATTGAATACGCTACTAATTTGGAAAAATTAAAAGTAAATGAAAATGAGATTTCTGACCTTAGTCCATTAAAGGATTTGAAAAACTTGAAATATTTGGAACTTCAAAGAAATAGGATTACAGATGTATCTCCATTAGCAAATCTTAAAAACTTAGAGTTCTTGAAATTATACAACAACATAATTGAAAATGTTGAGCCACTTAAAGACTTGACAAATCTAACAGGATTGGATCTTCACAATAATGTTAAGGTTAGAAAAGAAGGACAAAAGAGAATAAATTATGATGGAATCACAGATATTTCTTCTCTTAAGAACTTAACTAAGTTGACATTCTTTGACGTGTCTGCAAACAAAATCGAAAATGTAGATATAATTCTTGGAATGGAAAAAATAAATCATTTAGATTTTTCGGATAATAAAGTCAGCGATTATTCTAAATTAGCAAACTACATTTTGCCAAGATATATGAAACAAGAAGAAGGAGATGGAAGTGTTGGATTCCATGGCCAAAATGTAATTCAAACTCAACCAGTTACAGTTGATAACAATAAAGTTTCGTTTGCACCAGAATATAAAGGACTAGGAAATTTGTTTAATGAATTTGCCAAAGCTTTTGAAATGGAAGATGCATCGGGACTTGTAAATGTAACAACTAATGTAGAAGGAGTAAAATCTACTTTTGATGTAAAAAAAGACAAAATAAATTTAGAAGTTACAGATGAATTCTTAAAAGCAAATTACGGGAAAACAGTAAGCGCTAACTTAAAAATTGTATTTGCAGAAGCTTACGGATGGAACTTGAATGGCGTAAAATTACAAGTGAAAAAACCAGCAGAAAAACCAGAAACACCTGAAGAAGAAAAAATCGCGATGATTCAAGAAGTCACAACTTCGAATCTTCCAGCAAAAGATGCTATTGCTAAGATTAGGGTTGTTGGTGAAATCAACAACTTTCCAAGCGACAAATTTATTGTGAAATTAGTTGATGAAGAAGGAAAAGAAAATTATCCTGAAATTGAAGTTACTGGAGATGTATCAAAAGCTTTCAGAGTTATAAATATTAAAGTTCCAGAAAATACTACTGATAAGGGAAAAACATACGAAATATACGCAACATCAACAGGTAAGAAGGAAAATTTCAAGAAAGCGGAATTTACTTTAACTCAAGAAAAATCTTCGGGAACACAAGAAGTTGAAAAAACGTTCAAGATTATTTCAAGCAATAAGGACGTTGTAATAACAGTAAATGGCGAAGAAAAATCAGAAGCTAAAAAAGGCGACACTGTTGTAGTAAAAGCAAAGCCTGGAAAAGAAATATCGATGTTTTATGTAAGTGGATTGAATGCAGAAGGAGATCCGATGAAAGTCAACTTCAAACAAGTCGGAGATTCTTACCAATTCATAATGCCTGAAAGCGACTGTACTTTGAATGTCCTAACAAAAGATAAAAAAGTTGCAGAGGAAAATATTCAAGGACTCATATTGCAAACTTCAGACAAAGTATCAAAGGATTCTTCAACTGCAAAAGTTCAACTAAGGGGTATATTGAAAGGAATTACAAATGATAAATTCGTAGTAAAACTTGTCGATAACGATGGTAATGAAACATTTCCTAAAGTAGATGTATTAGGTGATATAAATAAAAATATGAGAACTGTTTCATTTGAAATTCCTAAAAATACTACAACAAAAGAAAAAGAATACACAGTTTATGTGTCATCAACAGGATCCCAAAATTATTTTGTAACTGAAACTGTAAAAATAACACAAGAAAAATCAGATACAGAAGAACAAATTCCTGAAGGAATAATGGATTTATCACTAGAAACAACAGAAAATCTAGATGCAGAAGGTGGAAAAGTTGTTCTAAAAGCAATGGGTAATTTTAAGAATGTTTCTGATGACAAATTCGTTGTAAAATTAGTTGACGATAAAGGAAATGAAACTTTCCCAAAAGTTACAGTTAGTGGGGAAAAAGCCACAAGATTATTGGAATTTGAAGTTGGAAAGAATGAAGAAGCAACAGAAAAAACTTACAAAATTTACGTTACTTCAACTGGATCTCACACTAAATTCTATGAAAAATCAGTTGAAATAAAACAAAATCCATCTGAAGACGCAAAATCATCTATCGAAAAAATCAACATTATTACACCAATACTAAAAAATGGAGAAAAGCTAAGAACAAATATAGTTGGTGAAAATATAAATCCTGATAACTTGACAGTTTCATTCTATAGACTTGTGAACGGAAAATTTGTAAAAGATCCAACCATAAAGTCAACTTTTGAAAAGTCAGGTGAGTTCGAGCAAATTGTTGCAGATAGCATAGCTTTAACAAAAGGCAACGAAGAAGATGTGTACAAAATTTTGGTGAGAAATAAGAAAGATTTGGAGAAATCTTATGAAGCATATTTCAGAGTAAAATATACTGAAGAAAAAGCGTCTTATGAAGAAATTCTTCCAAGTTATGTTCACGCGTCAAAAGACGGCAAGATAATCGAAGTTGGTTTTAATGAAGAAATCGAAGAAATATTTGATGGAAGCTTAAAAGCTGGAATTAGCATCGATAAAAATGCTGACGGAAACTATGAAAGATTAGGAAACCAAGATACTGTTGAGCTGTCAGATAAGAAATTCGTAATTACACTTGAAAAGCCACTAGATGTAAAAGGTCTTGGTTTTAAAAAAGCAAAAATCAAGATAAATCAAGGCATATTTAAGGAAAAAGGCACTGAAAGTTTGAACAGAGATGTTGACTATAGTATCAATATTGGAAAGCCAATCGTTCGTCAAGCTACAATTAAAGGTGACAAGGTCATCACTAACAAAAACAGAACAGTCATTATTAAAGTGAATGGAATGAATTTGTCAGAAGATGCAAGAGTAAAAGCTGTGATGCAAACAAAACTTGCGACAGAAGATACGGATGTAGCAAGAAAAGGAAAACAACCAGAAGTTACAGGAACAATTTCTGGAGCTGGTGATGAACAAACAATAACATTCGAGCTTCCAGAAAACAAAACAGATAGAACAGTGTCTTACGAAATCTTGTACCAACCAGAAAAGAATGGAAAATTCGAAAAATTACCTGGAAATAATCCAAGATCCAGAGCGAATTCAATTGTAATTTCATTGGTCGCAGAAGGCGGGGATGTTAATGCCGCTACGTTAGCATTTATTAAGATTCAAACTTATGGGGCAACTTCTACAGATAAAGGACAAATTCCAGATATAACTTACGGTGAAACTCCGAAAATTCAAGAATCCAAAAAGACATTTACTCACGTTTATGGAACAAACTTAGAAGCTAAGAAAACTAAAGTTAGAATTTTCGACAATAGAGGAGTTGAATGGTACATCGTAAACCAACCTTCATTAGGAGCTGCGGCATTTAAGATGGTAGTTCCAGCATTGAATGGAATTGATGGCGATGGAAATTATCAAACAATGGAAATAATTGGGCCTAACACATTAATTAAGGACCAAATATTCACTTACAAAGTTGCAGTTGATGGCAAAAACTACGATGAAAATGTCGTAGTTCGTGCAAATATATTGGCTTCTGGAAAAACTAATGCCGGAAAATATGATTTGGAAAAACAAGAAACAACATTGAAACTAAACTACGTCGATGTGAATGGTAATCCAATCAAAAATTCTGTAGATAAAAGATCGTACAATTTCTTTGGAGAATGTGCAGCAGGAATTTATCCAGATGAAATCGAAAATTACAAACCAGTTAAAATAGTTCGTAATTCAGATAAATCAGATAAAACAGAAATAAAATTACCAGACGGAGTGGACTACACAGATTACAGAAATCTTCAGACAATACTAGGAGTAAACCAAATTGGCGACAATCCAGAGTATACTATAGTTTATGAAAAAACTAAATAAATTTCACAAAAGCTTCCTTAAGCAAGGAGGCTTTTGTGTTGTAAAAAAATTGTAAAACCCTCAAAAATTAGTCAACGCTAAATTGATATGATATAATATTTTATATATAAACAAGAAAAACGAATGACTGATGGAGGTTATTTTGGAAGTTATACAAGTAAAAAAAAGTTTAAATTTGAAGGGCGAGGTCAAGATTGA
>NZ_JAGYZD010000252.1 GCF_018371055.1 Finegoldia magna
CTACGACCTCTATCTATACAATTATTATCCCATATGAAAGTGGGATTGAAAATAAAATGTAGTATTTATTACTACAACTATATTATACGAGGAGGATTATTATGCCAAAAATGTTAGCATCATTATTGCCTTTGATTGCACTTTTTGCTGTAATGTATTTTTTAATGATTCGTCCACAACAAAAACAACAAAAACAATTAATGGATATGAGAAACGCTATAAAAGTTGGAGACGAAGTAATTACAATTGGTGGAGTTAAAGGAACAATAGTTTCTGTAACTGATGATAGTGTTATTTTAGAAACTGCATCACAAAAAACAAGACTTGAATTTGTTAAAAATGCTATTGCATCTAATGTAAAGGCAGCAAAAGTAACAGAAAACAAACAAGAAGACAAAAAAGAAGATAATGAAGAAAAATAGAAATTGATTTATAGCTCAAATTTTAAGTTTGAGCTATAAATCCATTTTTTTATTTGGAGATAATGAATGAATAAATGGTTAATAAATAATAGAGGCAATAATTTTAGCGAAGTATCACAACGATATAATATTCATCCATTAATAGCAAAGATTTTATTAAATAGAAACATAACAGATTTCCAAGCTTTTTTAAATCCAAATGCCGAAAATTCATATCATGATCCTTTTTTAATGAAAGATATGGATAAAGCGGTAGATATAATTATAAATGCTATTGAAAATGATCAAAACATAAGAATAGTTGGAGATTATGATCAAGATGGAAATTCGTCGACTATGACTTTACTTGATGGTCTAGGATATTTTACAGATAAACTTTCTTATGATATTCCTAATAGAATGACTGATGGATATGGGATTTCTTTTAACATAATCGAAAAATGTATCGAAGATAATATAGATTTAATAATAACTTGTGACAATGGTATAAGCGCTATAGAACAATGTGAATATGTCAAACAAAATGGATTAAAGATAATTGTAACGGATCATCATCAAACAATAAAACATGATGGAAAAGAAAATATTCCAAATGCTGACGCAGTTATTAACCCACAGCAACAATCTTGCAAGTATCCTTTTAAAAGTTTATGTGGCGCAGGGGTTTGTTATAAATTAATTCAGGCTATTAATGTCAAAAAAGGATACGGCATGTTAGAATGTGAAAATTTACTTCAATATGTTGCAATGGGAACTGTTTGTGATATCGTCGATTTAAAAGACGAAAACAGATATTTTGTTACTAAGGGATTACAAGAAATTAATAATACTGATAATTACGGTTTAAAATGCTTAATTGAGATGACTGGAATTAGAAATGGAGTAAATGTTTACAGTCTAGGATTTATAATTGGTCCATGTATCAATGCTGCTGGAAGATTAGATACTGCAAAATTAGGCGTTGAATTATTTCGTGATGAAAATATGGATAATGTTGAAGCATATGCAAAAATTTTAGTTGATCTCAATGAAAAGAGAAAAAAACTAACAGAAGACGGATTTAATAAAGCTGTTGAAATAATTGAAAACACAGGACTTATAAACGATGATATATTGATTTGTAATGTTGAAGGAATTCATGAAAGTGTCTGCGGAATAATAGCTGGAAGAATAAAAGAAAAATACAATAAACCAACATTAATACTAACAAGATCTGAAAATTACAATATTCTCAAAGGATCCGGAAGAAGTATTTCTGAGTATGATATATTCAAAGAATTTGATGAGTTTAGAGAAATGTTCGTATCGTTTGGTGGGCATCCTATGGCATGTGGATTATCAATTGAAGAGGATAAATTAGATGAGTTTAGGACTAAAGTTAATCAAAATAGCAGACTAACAGAAGAAGATTTTGTAAAAAAAATTCTGATTGATTCAAGTTTTTATGTCGACAAGATAGATTTTGATTTGATAGAAGAAATCGATCGTTTGCGTCCATTTGGAAAAGATAACCCTAGACCTATTTTGGGAGATAGAGATTTGGAAATTATTTTTGCAAAGATGATTGGGAAAAATAAGAATGTTTTGAAGTTGAAATTACTTAAAAATAATAGAACAATTGATGCAATTTTGTTTTCAGAAGCTATAGAAAAATATAATTATTTATTAGAAAAATTCGATGAAAATGTAATGAGTAAACTTGAAAATAGTATTGCTTGTAATGCAAAAATAGATATTATTTACTATCCCGAAATAAATGATTTTAATAATGTTAAGAATATTCAATTAAATTTAATTGATTTAAGATAAATGTTAACAATAATGCTCATGTTATGGTATAATTATAACAAAATAATTATTAGGAGGTAGCTTTATGCATTATGAACAATCGGATTTACAAAGTTTGATA
>NZ_JAGYZD010000253.1 GCF_018371055.1 Finegoldia magna
AGAGGAGTTTTTTTTGTACTCATAAGCATCTCCTTTTACTTATAATCCTTTTCATAACTATTGTACCATAAAAGTTATTAGTATTTGTAACAAAATTTATTAATTCTCATAATAAATAAGCCTGAATTTATAGAAAATTTTTATAAATCATAATAAATTTACACAAATTCAGGCTTTAAATTTTTCTAGAATAATCCTACAACTGTACCATCATCTAAAACATCACAGTTTTCTGCTGAAGGTACTTTTGGTAAACCTGGCATTGTCATTACAGAACCTAATAGTGCAACAACAAATCCAGCACCTCTTGAGATTTTAAAATCACTTACTGTGATTGTAAATCCAGTTGGAGCTCCGATTAATTTTTTATTATCAGAGAATGAGTATTGAGTCTTAGCCATACATACTGGATAATTGTCTAATCCTAATTCTTTGATTTGTTTTAATTTCTTCTTAGCTTTTGCACTAAAATCTACGCCGTCAGCTCTGTAGATTTCTTTTGCAATTTTTTCAATTTTTTCTTTGATTGGCAATTCAAGGTCATATAAGAATTCAAATTCGTTTTCTTCTTTTGTATTTTCAACAACATATTCCGCTAATTCTCTTGCACCTTCGCCACCTTCTGCCCATACATCACAGAATATTGCTTTTGTTCCGTCTGCTTCAACCAATTCAGTTAATTTCTTGATTTCAGCATCTGTATCATTTGCAAATCTGTTGATTGCTACTACTACTGGAACTTTGTATTTCTTCATGTTTTCGATGTGACGTTTAAGGTTAGCATATCCTTTTTCCAAAGCTTCTACATTTTCAACTTTGTAGTCTTCTGCTTCCCCGTGATGTTTTAATGCTTTGATTGTAGCAACGATACATACCATGTTTGGATGTAAGTCGTTTCTACATTTGATATCGAAGAATTTTTCTGCTCCTAAGTCAGCACCGAAACCTGCTTCAGTTACTACGTAATCTCCAAGTTTCAATCCTAATTTTGTAGCTATTACAGAGTTACATCCGTGTGCAATGTTAGCGAATGGTCCACCATGAATAATTGCTGGAGTGTGTTCTAATGTTTGAACTAAGTTTGGTTTGATAGCTTCTTTCATGATTAATGCTACAGCACCATCAGCTTTAACGTCTTTTGCGTAAACTGGTTTACCTTCTGTATCAAAAGCGATAAGAATGTTTCCAACTCTTTCTTTTAAGTCTTTCAAATCTTTTGCAAGACATAAAATAGCCATGATTTCACTTGCAACAGTGATTTCGAAACCGTCTTGACGCATAACTCCGTTACCTTTCGAACCAACGCCGATAACTATATCTCTTAATTCACGTTCGTTCATGTCCATACATCTTTTAATTAAGATTTGTTTTGGATCGATGTTTAACGCATTACCTTGGTGAATGTGGTTATCCATCATTGCGCAAATTAAGTTATTTGCAGTAGTGATTGCGTGGAAGTCACCTGTGAAGTGCATGTTGATTTCATCCATTGGAACTACTTGTGCATATCCACCACCAGCGGCTCCACCTTTCATACCAAAGTTAGGTCCTAAAGATGGTTCTCTTAAAACTGAAATAGCGTTTTTGCCAATTTTGTTAAGTCCCATTGCCAAACCAACATTCATAGTTGTTTTACCTTCTCCTGTTGGAGTTGGGTTAATACTTGTCATCAAAATTAATTTACCATCTTTTTTGTCTTTATTTTTTTCAAAAAGATTTAAATCTAATTTTGCCTTATATCTACCATATTGTTCGTAATCTTCTTCTGTTAATCCCATTTTTTCAGCTATCACGCTGATTTTTTCTAATTTCGCTTTTTGAGCAATTTCTACATCTGTAGCCATAATCATTACCTCCAAATTTTATTTATTAGCTATTAACCTAATAACCACTAAGCTATTTATACCCATATTAGTTCAATAATAACACCAAAAATCATTTTTTAGGATTTTTTTGATAATAATTATTAATTTAACGCATTTTGTCAGATAAAAAAATAGAACCAATCAAATTAATGATTGATTCTAAAATTTATTATTTAATTTTTGCTGCGATTTCTTTTGCCATTTGTCTTAAGCCTTGATCGTCTTCTTCTTTCATGCGACCTTTTGCTTCAACAACTGTTTCTGTTGTTTCAAATTTTCCTTCTTCAACAAATTCTTTTAAATTTTTGACAGCGCCACCGCTCCATCCG
Source organism: Finegoldia magna (assembly GCF_018371055.1). Classification (GTDB taxonomy): domain Bacteria; phylum Bacillota; class Clostridia; order Tissierellales; family Peptoniphilaceae; genus Finegoldia; species Finegoldia magna_I. The sequence continues at coordinate 2,195 of NZ_JAGYZD010000253.1, forward strand.
AATGATCCAAAAACAGAAACCACATGATTTTTTAATTTTTGCATTTTTAAAATGTTCAATAAATTATTCATTACTGGATATACAGTGTTGTTGTATGTGCAAGATCCTAATACTAATGATTTCTTTTCCCA
>NZ_JAGYZD010000254.1 GCF_018371055.1 Finegoldia magna
CTCTAACCACTTTCATCTTAATTTCTGTACTATATTTTGTCATGAAAAAACTGACCTCCTTAAAGTTGTTTTTAGGTCCAACTTTTTGGGGTCAGTTCAAAATCTCGCACCTTTTTTTTGTTTTGGGGTATAATAATATCAAAGAGAGGTGTACTACAAATGAAAAAGAAAAAGTTTTCAATAGTCAAAATGCTACTAATATGTCTTGTAGTTTTTGTAGCTATAAAATGGATTATAGCTGTTCCCGTTCAAAGACATTACGGATACAAAAAGTTGTACAAATACATGGAAGTTCAAGGGATAAAAAAAGATAACATAAAAGAGATAACATCTTTTAAAGACTATCTGGAAGGTTCTTATGATTACAAAGTTAAATTAAAAGATCCTGAAGGATACTCAATTAACTATATTTATACTCATTATAAAGAAATCATGGTGTATTCAATAGAATACAATTTAAATGGCAAATATAAGTCATTAGATGTCAATGAAAGAAAAAAATTCAAATATCCTCCTTTGCCTTTTGATTGGGAGGATAAATTACCAAATAATAAATAAAAATTACCTAGATTTGAAGTGAACCACCAAAATTTTGTGGTTCACTTTTTTCTAGGTAATTTTTAATTCGCATCTTTTTGTTTATTCAAATACAAATACGCCAACACTATTATTCCCAACGAGAATAAAATCATCATTCTTTCGTCTTTGCTGCCTGATTCTGGGAGTTTTTCATCTTGCGGTTCTTTCTTTTCTACTACGAGCGATTTCTTGGATAAATCAGATTGCGACAATACTACATCGAACTCACGAACTTGTCCTTCTATCAAATGAACTGCGCCGACTCCATTTTCTGTCAATCTATCTTCGTTATTTACAGTAAGAACGTAATTTCCAGGAAACAAATTGTCGAATACAACTTTTCCTTCTTCGTTTGTGTACTGGAATGCATACATATCTGTTCTTCTGTCTTTTAATGAAACGAGGACTTTTTCTTGTGGTTTATCTGCTTTTTTCACGTTGATTATAAGTGCTGATTCGAACTCTTTTTTCATTTTTTCGTTTATTTGTGAACTATAAATAGATTCTTCGGAGTTCGGATTGATTTCGATGTCATCTATCTTGAAATTGTCATGTTCTTCAAAATATTCGCTCATTTTATCCACGTACACTTCGTATTTGCCACTATCTTCCACTTCAAAATGCGCATAGCCGAACACGTCTGTTTTTGCGATGTATTTTTTATCTCTGGACTGTAATCTGACGTCGATTTCTTTTAAGGCAATTCCGTATTTGTCTGTAATTCTGTAAGTTACTTTGTATGTTTTGTCCTTGTCTTCTTTTGTCTTGCCAAATATAGTCTTGGTGTTTACGACGTTGTTTTCTAGTGTGATTACATCTTCGTCGAAGAAATATCCAGACGGAGCAGACACTACTTTTATCGTGTGTTCAGTTGGAGCAAGTCCACGAAATTGGATTTCCCCTTTTTCGTTTGTTTGGTTCTCACGCGATTTTCCCGTCTCAACATCCGTAACGATGAGTTCCACTTTTGGTATTGGATTGCTTTTTTTGTCCAATACCGTAATCTTGAATGTCGCATTGTCTTCGTCGAGCGCTTGTTTTACTGCAAATGACAAGTTCGCCTTGAAATTTTGCATTATTTTCTTGCTGACACTATCATTTTGTTCTCTATTTGGATTGATTATATTGTCTATTTTATCTATTTCCGATGCAGTGGCAATTTGCGGTATCATAACTATCACCACTAAAACGAATAGTATTTTCTTCAAAATTCTCATAACACTTCTCCTATTTAATAATATATCACAAAGGATGTGTTATTTGCTATTTTTAGGCAAAAAAAGTCGCACGAATTATCGTGCGACTTTCCTTACTCTATTTGATCAATTCTTTTACAACTGATTCACTTATTGAGTTTTCTCCACCAAATACATTAACTTTTTCAAATTTTGATTCTTTGATAGCTTCTTTTGTAGCTTCTGGTACTTCATTTGATTCTGTTAATAATATTGGGCAATCAATGGAGCCTATTACTAAGCTGTCTGCAAAGTTTGTTCCGTTTGCGATGTTAACTTCTTTTGTGTCTTTGAAGTCGTATTCGTAGATTTTCTTTGCTGTTTCGTAACGGTTTGCTCCGGCAATTCTTGTAGGGTTTGGAAGTTTGTTTTCTACTTCTTTAGAGATTGTCTTTTCTCCTCCTACAATTATTACTTTGTCGATTTGTTTCAATACTTCTTGTGTTGCTTTTGGTATGTTGTTTTGTTGTACAAGTAGTATTGGCATGTTGTGTTTGTTTGCTAGTG
>NZ_JAGYZD010000255.1 GCF_018371055.1 Finegoldia magna
ATATGCTTTTCTGAACATAATCCATTTAGAAACGAAAAAGAATCTGAAGTTTTACGAAGGTATAAAATAGCATATCTTTTTCAAAACTTTGCTTTAGTTGATAACATGACAGTTCAAGAAAATTTGAATTTGGCAGTAAAATACAGCAGAAGTACAGATAAAAAATCAATTATAAAAAAAGCTCTTATGGATATGGGAATAGAAGACAAACTTAAATCAAAAATATTTGAATTATCAGGTGGAGAGCAGCAAAGAGCAGCTCTCGCGAGAAATATGGTTAAGCCATACGAAATAATGTTAGCAGACGAACCAACAGGATCGTTAGATAGTGAAAACAAAAAGATTGTAATTGATACACTTGTAAAACTAAACAAACTGGGGAAAACTATAATTGTTGTTAGTCATGATAAAGAATTTGAAAAAATTGCGCACAAGAATTATATTATTGAAAACGGAACATTAAAACAGCTGAGATTTACTGTGGAGAAATAATAGAATATTTGGAATTATAATATCAGGTTATTATTTCAAGGATCTGATACACAAAACTTTTCACATACTTCAATTATCCTACGTGCTATTTTTGCAGGTAGGATTTTTTTATTCAATCCCTAAGAAATTCTAAAGATTACAGAAAAAATAAGCAAATTTAATGAAGTTGTGATATAATTTTAACTGTTAAATATATTAATAGGATGATGAAAAATGGAAAAATTAAATCAAAAAAAATACACTTTTTTGATTAATACGACGCCTCCTCCTAGGCTGATCAAAAGAATGGATCTTGTGAAAGACAAGTTCGATCTGTATGCAATTTGCTGGGACAAAGGTGGCGATGAAAAATATGATTTCAAGCGTGATTTTTGCAAGAAGGAGATAATCAACATAGACGCTGATAACAGCAATCCTATGAAAAGACTTATTCCAACTTACAAGTTTTCACAAAAAGCTTACAAAATATTGGATAGAATTAAACCCGATTTAATTCACGTTCAAAGTTATGATATGCTAGAGATAGCTACTAAATACAAGAAAAATAGCGATAAGGCTGTTAAGATTATATACGAAGTACCAGATATTCACAGATATTTGACTGATGATAAGAAGAGTTTCCCGATGAATGTTGTATCTTCTGTTTTGAAAAAAAGAGAGAACAATATGCTTGGATTTGTCGATTTGATGATTGTGACAAGTATGAAATTCTGGGAACATTTTGAAGGAAAATACAGCAAGGATAATTTGGTGTTCATGCCGAACATTCCTAATTTGGAATTATTCAAGGATTATGATAAGTTAAGAGTGAAAAACCAACACGATACTTTTACTGTCGGCTACATCGGTGGTCTTAGATATTTGAACGAATTGAAAAAACTTACTAAGGCTATGGATGGTTTGGGTATGAATCTTATGATGGCAGGTTTCGAAAGTGGTACGTATTTCAAAGAGCTTGCTCAAACGAAAGATTTCATAGAATATCGCGGCAAATTTTATTATGACGATGAGATTGCAGAGCTTTATTCAAAATGCGACTGCATATTCTCAGTGTACGATGCGTCTATGAAGAATGTTAGAATTGCACTTCCTAACAAACTATACGAATCTATTCATGCAGAGCTTCCTATAATTGTCGCAAGAGACACATATTTGTCAGAAGTTGTGAATGAGTGGAATGTGGGTGTTAGTGTTGATCACGAATCTTACGAGGAAATGAGAAATGTTTTATTGAAACTTAGAGACGACAAAACATTCTACCACACTCTTCAAGAAAACTGCAGAAATATGCAATCAGAATTAAATCCACAAAAAAACAACGAACGATTATTAAATAGAATAGAAAATTTATTTTAAAGGAGAGAATATTATGATTAATGTAATTGGATTAGGTTACATAGGTCTACCTACAGCTTTGATGCTAGCAACATCAGGCAACAAGGTGGTTGGAACAGATATTAAAGAAGAAGTAATTGATAAATTAAAACATAAAGAATTGACTTTTGAAGAAAAAGGAATGGATGAGCTTTTCGAAAAGGCTTTGAGTTCTGATATTACTTTTTCATTAAAACCAGTGTCCACTTCTTTCTATATTATTACAGCACCAACTCCATACGATCCTGTATCTAAGAAATTGGATTGTTCTTATGTAGTAAAAGCTGTAGAATCAGTATTAGAACCAGCAGAAGAAGATGCAATTATTGTCGTTGAATCGACAGTTTCACCGGGAGCTATCGACACATATGTCAGACCTGTTGTTAATGAATACATGGAAAAATCAGGCAAGAAATTAAACTTGGTTCACGCTCCTGAA
>NZ_JAGYZD010000019.1 GCF_018371055.1 Finegoldia magna
AAGCTTTTAAAAGCTTTTGAGGTATTTAATATAGGTAAGCATGATTTGTGCTTAGATATAGGCTCATCTACTGGTGGATTTACTCAGGTTTTATTAAAAAACAATGCAAAGGAAGTTTATGCTATTGATGTTGGCGATAATCAAATGGTTGACGAACTTAGACATGATAGCAGGGTTAAATTATTCGAAAATACAAATTTTCGAAATATTAATGTAGATGAGTATCCGAAATTTGATTTGATAGTATGCGATGTATCTTTTATATCATTGAAAATGATTATTCCAAATGCCGCTAAAATGCTAAAAAATAATGGAGAAATGATATTTTTGATAAAGCCGCAGTTTGAATTAAAATCAAAAAATCATATAATTAATAATAAAAAGGAACATTTATCTATAATAAATGATATTAATAATTATCTAAATGATGAAGGATTGTATATTTCTGAGATGACATATAGTCCAGTAAAAGGTAAGAGTGGAAATATAGAGTATTTAATCCATATTACGACTTTAGATAATAAAAATATAAAATTCAAGGATGTTGTGGAGACAGCATTTAATAAATTGAGGTAGAAATATGAAAAAATACACAAGACAAAGATTAATTCTAGACTTAATCGAAGAAAATGAAATAAGAACTCAGGAAGAACTTTCTGACTATTTAGAAGCTCATGGAGTTAGAGCTACACAAGCTACTATTTCCAGAGATATAAAAGAATTAAGAATATCAAAAGTTCAAACTAGAGAAGGCGAATATCATTATGCAATAATTGACACTGTACACGATTCATTAAACGAAAGATTAGATAAGATTTTCAGATCTGCAGTGTTGACTATCAAGCATAATGAAGATATGGTAATTATTAAAACAATATCTCACACTGCAACAGTATGTGGTATGGCAATTACCAACGCTAAATTAGATAATATAGCAGGAATTCTAACCGGTAACGACACTATTTATATAACTGTTGAAGATAAGTCTGGATTGGAAAAATTAGTTTCAGAAATCAAATCAATCATCAGGTAATAAAATGTTAAATTCTCTTTATATAGAAAATTTTGCGATAATTGACAAAATCAATGTCGATTTTACAGATGGACTTAATATCATAACTGGTGAAACTGGTTCAGGAAAATCAATTTTGATAGAAGCTTTTGAACTTCTTCTAGGACAAAGATTTAACAAAAGTTTTATCAGAGATTCTTCAAAAAAAACTATTGTTGAAGCGACATTTACAATAGCTGATAATTCTAAAATTAAATTTTTAGAAGACATGGGATACAATGTTGAAGATGGAGTAATAATAATTTCAAGAATTGTAGATACTAATTTAAAAAGCATAAATAAATTAAACAATAGATCAATCACGCTTAGCACACTAAATGAATTAATGAGTAAATTTGTTGACATTCATGGACAAAATGGAACTCAATCATTATTGAATAAGGATTTTTATTTAGATTTAATTGATTCATTTGATAAGGAAGAAACTTTTAAAATCAAAACTGAGTTAAGAGAAATTCTTAATCATATTGTAGAATACAAAAAAGCGTACAAGAGTTTTAATATTTCAAATGAAGAAAAGGATAGACAACTCGATATAATAAATTATCAAATAGAAGAAATATCACAAATAGATCTTGAGAACTTAGATGAAGAAGAACTTGAAAATGAGTATAATAAACTATCTAATGTTAATTTGATTAAAAATAATATCGGTGAAATATTAAACATGTATTCAGATGAAAACTACAACGAACAAGATATCAACACTATGTTTAATATTGTTTTAAGCAAGATGGATTCCATATGTGAGTTTGATAATGAAGTGAATTCTTTTAAGCAAGATTTGGATAAGATTTATTATGATATGGACGACTTGTTCTCAAGGATTAGTTCATATTCATCAAGCATTTATCAAGATGAGTTCAAATTAAATGATTTAGAAAATAAAATAGCAATAATTACAAATTTAAAGAGAAAATACGGAAAATCTATTAATGATATAATTTCATTTAGACAAAATTTGGAACGTAGACTTAAAGAACTGAATGAAATTACAGAAAATAAAAGAAAATTCAAGGAATTAATTGATTTAGACAAGAAGAAAGGGCTTGAATTATCAGATAGACTTCATAAAATTAGAAAAGAAATTGTTTCTAAATTAGAAAAATTGATTGTTCAAAATCTAAAAGATTTGAATATGAAACATGCTGATTTTGAGGTCAAATTTGAAAAACTTTCTGATTTCAATGAAAAAGGTTATGATTCATTGGATTTTATGATTAAAACAAATTTAGGACAAGATTTTAAACCAATGGCATCTATTGCATCTGGCGGAGAAATTTCACGAATTATGCTCGGATTTAAGTCAGTTATATCAGATTTTGAAGATATCAATACTCTTATTTTTGACGAAATTGATACTGGAATCAGTGGCAGGACGGCATTGGTAGTAGGTGAAAAACTTATTGATTTATCAAAAGATAAGCAAGTGATTTCAATAAGTCATTTACCTCAAATAGCTTCATTGAGCGATAATCACATTTTAATTGAAAAGATTGATTGTAATAACGAAACAAAATCAATTTTAAAAGTATTAACTCCTGAAGAAAAGGTAAATGAAATTTCGAGATTGATCGGTGGAATAAACATCACAGAAACGACAATTGAACAAGCAAAATTAATGATCAATCAAGCAAATGAATTAAAAAATGATAGGAGATAATTATGGATTATGAAGAAAAAACTATAAAGAGTGAAATGATATATGAGGGAAGAATTTTAAATCTCAGATTAGATACGGTTGAACTTCCAAATAGAAAATACTCTAAAAGAGAAATTGTAGAACACGCAAATGCTGTGTGTATAATCGCAGTAAAAGATAATAAATTATTTCTTGTTAGTCAATATAGAAAAGCTATAGGCCAACAATTAATGGAATTACCAGCAGGGTTAATTGAACACAATGAAACACCAAAAGACGCGGCGATAAGAGAAATGAGAGAAGAAATAGGTTATAATTGCAAGAATTTAACTTATCTGTTCGACGCTTATTCTTCTCCAGGTTTTAGTGATGAAAAAGTAAGTTTCTTTTTGGCTGAAGAATTATTCAAAGATGAACTAGAAGCTGATGACGATGAATTTTTAAATATAGAACTTATCGAACAAAAAAAATTAATGCAAATGATAGAGGACGGAGCTATAATTGATGGTAAGACAATTATGGGAATTCTCTATTTTTTAAGGAATGTGGATAAATGTTAGAAACGATAAACCATTACATCATAATTATATTTGTGTTACTACCAACAATTGTTCTTCATGAACTAGCTCACGGTTATGTTGCATATTGGATGGGCGATAATACGGCTAAGAATATGGGAAGATTAAGCTTCAATCCTATTGATCATATTGATCCATTAGGTGCAATTAGTTTGATTTTATTTAAGTTTGGTTGGGCAAAGCCAGTTCCAATAAACTCATATAATTTTAGAAAAAGACATTTGGGAATGTTTTTGGTTTCAATTGCAGGAGTTACAGTTAATTTAATTTTAGGACTAATATTTTCGTTTTTATATGTTAAATTTTCTCATGTCAATCCTGTAATTTCAGAAATTTTGAGTCTATTTATTGTGTATAACGTATATTTCGCTGTATTTAACTTAATACCTGTTCCACCTTTAGATGGTTCCAAGGTTATAACTGCATTTTTCCCAGGAAAATTTTTAGATTTTATGGCAAAATATGAAAAATACACTTATTTTATATTGCTGATATTAATATTTTCAGGTGTGTTAGGTAAAGTTTTAACGCCTATAACATCATTTATAATAGATAAATTTTTAAGGTTAGCAATTGCACTATGAGTTTAATTATTGAAACTGAAGAATTCAACGGTCCAATGGATCTTTTATTAAACTTGGTTGAAAAAGAAAAAATTGATATAGAAAATGTTGATTTAGCAAAAATCACAAATAAATTTATTGAAGAAGTTGAGAATTTGAAAAATCATTCTACTAAAGATTTGACTGATTTCATTTACTTAGCTTCTACTTTGTTATATATAAAATCAAAAAAAATATTGCCAAAAAATGATTTTGATGAAGATGATCAAATAGATGAAGATTTGATTAAACTACGATTAATAGAATATAAAAAATTTAAAGAAATTTCTAAACAATTGATTGAATTAGAAAACATCTCATCGAAACATTTTAGAAAAATTCAAGAAGATTTGTCGGCTTACCAATCCGAAAAAGAAAATTTGATTGTTCCAGACGTTAATTTATTATCTGAAACTTTGTTAGAAATATTAAATAGAGAAGATAATAGAATTGTAATTGAAGAAACAGAAATTATTGAAGCAGAAGAATATAAAATTGAAGATTGTATTGAAGATATATTGTGGAAGGTAGAAAAAAATAGAACATATAGTTTTTCATCTTTTTTATCACAAAAGACCAATAGAAATGAAGTTATATCTGTTTTTTTAGCTTTATTAGAATTATTAAAATCAAACATATTAAAAGTTGTAAAAAATGAGGATAATATGGAAATATTAATGAGGTAATTATGGAAGATAAAATTATTCGAAATAAAATTGAATCTTTACTTTTCTTATGGGGTGAACCATTAGATATTTCTTCAATATCTGAAGCCATAAACCTTGGCAAAAAAGAAACTAGAAATATGCTTGATGATTTAATTAAAGAATACGAATATAGAAACACTTCTCTGGAAATCAGATGCATAAACGATAGCTACCAAATTCAAACTAAAAAAGAATACTACGAATTTTTAAAAGAAATTTTTGTGAAAAATAAAAATACAAGATTAACTAATACCACCATGGAAGTTTTATCGATTATAGCTTACAAGCAACCAATAACAAGAATTGAAATTGATGAAATAAGAGGAGTAAAATCTAGTTCATCAATTGACACTTTAACTAAAAAAAATCTAATAAAAGAAGTCGGAAGACTCGATAAAATCGGGAAGCCTATATTATATGGTACTACAGATGAGTTCTTGTATTATTTCAATATTAATTCTTTGGAAGATCTTCCCAAATTAAACGAAATAGAAAAACTTATTAAGGAAAAAGAAAATGAGAATAAATAAGTTCATCGCACAAAGTGGATATTGTTCTAGAAGAAAGGCTGATGAACTAATCAAAAACTCAAAAGTTTGTGTCAATGGGACAATACTTCTGGATTTATCATATCAAGTAAATGATAGTGATATTGTTGAAGTCGAAGGCAAGAAAATTAGCAAAAAAGAAGAAAAAATTTATATTGCTATAAACAAACCAGTAGGATATACATCGACAGTAAAGGATAAATTTGCTGATAAAAAAGTTGTGGATTTAATCAAATCTAAAACAAGGGTTTATCCAGTTGGTCGTTTGGATAAGGATTCTCATGGATTATTAATTTTAACGAATGATGGTGAGTTAACCTATGAACTGACTCATCCTAAATTTGAGCATAAAAAAGTTTATGAGGTTGTAGTCAAAGGGAGACCAAATAAAGATAAAATACAAGAATTAAAAAATGGAATAACATTAGACGGCTATAAATTAAAAAAATCAAATATAGAATTTATTGTAAATGTAAAAGATAATACAAAGTATATGGTAACTATTTATGAAGGCAGAAACAGACAAATCAGAAAAATGTTTGATTATATAAATCATCCCGTTTTGGATTTAAAAAGAGTTCAAATTGGTAATTACAAAATGGGAGATAATTTAAAAAGTGGAGAATACGTACTGTTAAAAAATGAAGATTTGGATTTAATAAGGGGTAAATATGATAGAAGTAAGACTTGCAAACAACAAAGACGAAAAAATTTTAAAAAAATTTAACCTAAAGATGGAAGAAATTGTGGGGAATTTTTGCTTTTTATATATTGACGACTTAAAACCAAAAGGATATTCTCTGATTAGGACAGAAGGTACAAGAGCGAATATTTCAGATTTTCAATTAGAAGAGGATGATTCTAGTAAGTTATTTTTCTTAAAAAGCATAGGAATGAATTTGAGAGATTTTGGTATTGAAGAGTTTTATGATAATAATGGGTTAGTAAAATCATTTTTTTCAAATCAGGGTAAGATAGATTTTAATTTACTTTTTAAAGGAAGTTGCAATGATTTATAATAATACAAAAACATTAGTTGAATCATTTATGAAGGATAAAATACCAACTTCAAAAATTTGTTTAGATATGACATTTGGAAACGGGAATGATTCATACAAAATGTTATCTATAAACGAAAATATAGAAGTTTATGGATTTGATATTCAAAAAAGTTGTATCGATAATGCTAGAAAATTTGATAATTTAAAAGTTGTTAATGATTCTCATTTAAATTTTGAAAAATATACTAATGAAAAAATTGATTTTGCAGTGTTTAATTTAGGATACCTTCCAGGTGGAGATAAAAATATTACAACTGATTATGACACTGTAATTAAAACTTTAGATAAACTTTTAAAAGTACTTAACACAGGGGGTCAAATTGTTATTACTTTTTATCCTGGACACAAGCCTGGATTTGAAGAGAGCATAAACATAATTGAATTCCTAAAAAAATTAAACCAAAAAGAATTCAACGTTATTAGATACGATTTTATAAATCAAATAAACAATCCCCCTTTTGTTTGCTTAATTGAAAGGATTAAATAATGAATGTAGCGATAATAGGAGCAGGTGCAGCAGGATTAATGGCTGCAAGCTTCATTAAAGATGAATATGAAATTCATATTTTTGATCATAATGAAAAAATAGGTAAGAAGTTGTTTATTACCGGAAAAGGAAGATGTAACATTACCAATTCTTGTGAAATACAAGATTTGATTGAAAATATTAATACAAATAAATATTTTTGTTATAGCCCATTTTATGACTTTACTAACGAACAAGTCATAAATTTTTTTAATTCAAATGATCTTAAAACAAAAGTAGAACGTGGAAATAGAGTTTTCCCACTAAGTGATAAATCATCAGATGTTATAAAAGTATTTGAAAAAATTTTGAAAGATAAGAATGTAAACTTACACTTAAATGAGAAGGTGAACAAAATATATAAATCGAACAAATTTTATCTTACTACAAGTAGTGATGAATATGAATTTGATAAATTAATTATAGCTTGTGGCGGTAAATCATATCCAAATACAGGCTCAGATGGATCACTTTACAATCAAATAACAAAGCTAGGTCACACTATTCATGAAATGAAGCCTGGTTTAAGTGCAATTATTTTAAAAGAAAATGTAGAAGAATTAGAAGGTGTTAGTCTTAAAAACGTCGGATTAAAATGTTATTTGAATAAGAAATTGATATTCAACGAAATAGGTGAAATGATTTTTACAAGAAAAGGAATATCAGGTCCTTTGGTACTTACTTTATCAAGTATTTTATGCAACAAAAATGGAGATATTAAAATATCAATAGACTTGAAGCCAGGATTGACAGATCAAAAACTTGATGATAGGATTTTAAGAGATTTCAGCGAAAATCAAAATAAAACTATTGAAAATGCTATAAGTAAAATAACGATAAAAAAATTGATACTCCCAATTTTAAAATCTGCAAATATAAATCCAAATAAAAAGGTAAATGAAATAACAAAATCTGAACGTGATAATTTAAGAAGAACTTTGAAAAGTTTTGATTTTACTTATGTATCAAATGAAAAGCTTGATTATGCAATTATTAGTGTGGGAGGGGTCGATGTAAATGAGATTGATCCAAGCACAATGGAATCTAAACTTGTAAAAGATTTGTATTTTTGTGGAGAAATTATTGATGTTGATGGTTTTACTGGAGGATTTAACTTACAATTTGCTTTTTCAACAGGTTATTTAGCGGGGATAAATATATGAAAAAAATCAAATACGAAAACGAATCAAAACTTTACTATGATATTAATGACTATATCAAAGACAAGAATTTTGATATATTATTGATATCTACACCTAAAGTTATGAAGGAAATTTTCGATGATAAATTAATTAAAACAAATAAAAATATTTTAATTTCATCTAGAATGCTCAGAAAAAATGACGATGACAATGTGTATATTGAATTGATTAATAATGACGTATATTCTGTTACAGTAGATGGACCTAGTGGATCTGGTAAATCAACAGTATGTAAATTGATCTCAGATATATTAAACATTGAATACTTGGATACAGGATCAATGTATCGTTCTCTTGCTTATTTTTGTTTGAAAGAAAATGTCAATTTGGAAAACGAACAAGAAGTTATGCAAGTATTGAACAGCTTAGATATAACATTTGAATCATCCAAAATTAAAGTAAACGGAGAATTCTTGAATGATAAAATAAGAACTAATGATGTATCAATGGCTGCATCAAAGGTTTCAACATATTATTCTGTAAGGGAAAAATTAGTTGAAATTCAAAGACAGATTGCGAGTGACAAAGCGATTATTCTTGACGGAAGAGATGCTGGTACTAACATACTAAAGAACGCTGATTACAAGTTTTATTTGGATGCATCACCAGAAGTAAGAGCAAAAAGAAGATTTGACGAACAAAAAGACGATTCATCTTATGAAACGATTCTAAAAGACATCAAATTAAGAGATGAACAGGATAAGAACAGAAAACATGCTCCGTTGAGACAAGCAGAAGATGCTGTTCTCATTAATTCTGATGATATGAATGTTGATGAAGTTGTTGAAAAAATAATAGAGATAATTAGAGGTAGAAATGTTTTATAGGTTTGCAAGATTTTTATTGAAAATAGTGTTTAAAATAAGATACAAATTAGTTGTTCATGGGAATACAAATCTACCTAAAACACCTTTAGTTATTTGTGCAAATCACATTAATTTATGGGATCCAATTTTATTAGCGATAATTTTTGATAGACCGATACGATTTATGGCAAAAAAAGAATTATTTGAAAATAAATTTTTAGGATTTTTACTGGAGAAGTTTGGAGCTTTTCCGGTTGATAGAGATAACGTAAATATTAAAACGATAAAAGATGCTATCAAGCTTGTTAAAAACAACGAGGTTTTGGGAATATTTCCTGAAGGAACAAGAGTAAAAACAGTAAGTGAAGAAAATATGAAAACAGGAGTTGCTATGATTGCGTCAAGAGCATGCGCAGATGTTATCCCTGTATTCATAAATTCTAATTATAAGTTCAGATCAAAAGTAGAAGTGTTTGTAAGAGACAAAATAGCTATATCAAGCTTTGATGATATTTCAAAAGATATGAGAAACAAAGAAATAACTAAAGCTATTTACGAAAATATTTACAAGGTGAACTGATGAATATAATAGTACAACAAAATGCAGGGTTTTGTTATGGAGTTAAAAGAGCAATAGAAATAATTGAAAATGACCCATCAGAATTAAAGTATACTTTGGGTCAACTAATCCATAACGAACAAGAATGTAAAAGATTAGAAGCTCTAGGTATAAAACAGATAGATGATTATACTCAAGCTGAGAAAGGTTCCACGATTTTTATTAGATCTCATGGAGCAACATTAAAATTAAAAGATGAAATAAAAAATAATGGATACAAATTAGTAGATTTAACTTGCCCATCACTATTAAAGATTTATGAAAAAATAAATAAGAAACATGAAGAAGGTTACAAGATTGTAATTATTGGAGATCCTAATCATCCGGAGATTATAGCAATGAAAGGACAAGTTGAAAATAATGTTGAAGTGGTGAACTCAATTGATGAGGCGAAAAAAATAAAAGGTGAAAAATTATATGTAATTTCACAAACTACTAATTTAAAGAGGAAATTTTTGGAAATTTCTGATATAATAGTAAGAGGTAATACTAACGTTGTGATAGATAATACTATTTGTGGGGCTACAAAAAGCCGACAAATGGCTTGTTTAGAGCTTTCTAAGAATGTCGATTGTATGATTGTGATTGGTGGCTTAAATAGTTCTAACACAAATAAATTGTATGAAATTGCAAAACAAAATTGCAAAAAAGTTTTAAGAATTGAAACATACAAGGATATTTGTATCGATGATAGTATTATTGAATCTAAATTATTAGGTATTACAGCTGGTGCGTCCACACCGGCTTGGATTATTGAGGAGGTTGTAAATTTAATGGATAATTACAGCAAGGATTTTATGGAACAAGTAGAAGAAAGCATGAATAAGATTTACCCAAAAGAAATCGTAAAGGGTGAAGTTATTTATGTAACAGATGATGAAGTCATGGTTAATATTGGCTATAAGGCTGATGGTATTATTAAACTAGACGAATTATCAACAGAAGAAGGTAAATTACCTAAGGATTTGTACAAACAAGGCGACGAAATCGAAGTTTACGTTATTAAGCTAGATGACGGAGAAGGAAATGTTGTACTTTCTACAAAAAGAGTTGAAGGAATTAAAAACTGGAAGAATTTAGTTTCTAGTTTCGACAATGATTCAACTGTAGAAGCAAAAGTTACACAAGTAGTAAAAGGCGGCTTAATAGCTACAATTGATAATGTAAGAGCTTTTATACCAGGTTCTCAAGTAACTACTCACTTTGTAAAAGATTTATCTAAATATGTAGGAGAAACTTTGGTATGTAAAGTTTTGAATATAGATGAAAAGAAGAGACGTTTAGTTTTATCTCACAGAGCTGTTGTAGAAGCAGAACAAAAAGAAATCGAAGATAAAGCTTGGGAAAACATAACTGTTGGCGAAACAATTACTGGTAAAGTACAAAGATTAACAGACTTTGGTGCATTTATCGATTTAGGTGGAGTAGATGGTTTACTTCATATTTCAGATATTTCTTGGAATAGAATTGAGTCACCAGAAGATGTTTTAAAAGTTGGAGATGAAATCGAAACTTTAGTTCTTAAAGCTAACAGAGAAAAGAACAGAATTTCACTTGGCTTGAAACAATTACAACAAAAACCATTTGACGCTTTCGTTGAAAATAATCACGAAGGAGACGTTATTGAAGGAGAAGTTGTAAACTTAGTTGACTTTGGTGCATTTGTTAAATTAGCTGAAGGAATTGAAGGCTTAGTTCACGTTTCTGAAATTTCAAATGAACACGTTGACAAACCATCAGATGAATTAAATATTGGTGATACAGTTAAAGTTAAGATCTTAGAAATCAATCCTGAAAAGAAGAGAATAGCTTTAAGTATGAAAGCTTTATTACCAAAACCTGAAAAACCAGAAAGAAAACCAAGACCTAAAAAAGTTAAACCTAAAAAAGTAGAAACTAAACCAGAATCAAGTGAAGAAACTTTGATTAACAGTGATTTAGGTGCATTATTAGATTTAAAATTAAAAGAAATCGAAGAAGAAAACTAAAATCTACTTTAAATCCAAAAAGCCAAACAGGTGTTTGGCTTTTTTTAATGTATTTATGAATTATACACCGTGTTTTGGGGTATACAAAACATATAGATTAGGGTGTGATTTAGTATGAATGTAGATTTTAAATTATATGAAAATTATTATAGTGAATTTGCCACAAAATCAAATGAAGCTGAAAGAATTAATTTTGAACCAAATGATAATTTAAGAAATCCGTTTCAAATTGACAGAGATAGAATTATTCACTCAAAATCTTTTAGAAGACTTAAGCATAAGACACAAGTATACTTAAATCCTGAAAAAGACCATTATAGAACGAGGTTAACACATACACTAGAGGTTACCCAAATAGCTAGGACTATTGCAAGGTGTTTGCGTTTAAATGAAGATTTAGTGGAAGCAATAGGCTTGGGACATGATTTGGGACATACACCTTTTGGGCATGTCGGTGAAAAGATTTTAGATAAACTCAATCCAAAAGGATTCAAACACTATAAACAATCCATTAATGTTGTCCAATATTTAGAACATTCAAGTTATAGAATAGGTCTTAATCTAACGAAACAAACACTAGATGGAATAGTGAATCATTCAGGTAGCAATAAGGCAAATACATTAGAAGGGAAAATTATCAAATTTTCCGATAGAATTGCTTATATTAATCACGATATTGATGATTCTATAAGATCAAATATTATAAAAAATAGTGATCTACCAGTAGAAATTACAGATGAACTAGGAGATAGAGGGTCAAAAAGAATTAATTTTTTGGTTAATGATTTGGTTGATAATAGTTTTGGAAAGAATCACATTGAAATGTCTGATAAAACTTATAAACTAATGGAAGAATTGCGATCATTTATGTTTAACAATGTTTATTTTAACGATATTGTAAGAAAAGATGATAAAAAAGTAGAATACGTACTAAGTAATTTATACAGCTACTATTTAGAAGATATTAGTAGATTACCAAAATCACACACAGATATTTATAATAATATTGAGTTACAAGATAAAACAGAAGATGATATAGTTACAGATTATATTGCTGGTATGACTGATTCATTTGCAAGAAGAACTTTTAAGGAGATTTTCATACCAGATTCTTGGAGCATATAAAGATGGGATGATAAGATGGGATTTATACCACAAGATAAAATTGATGAGATAAAAAGTGTTGCTGACATAGTTTCTGTAATTGGAGATTATGTTGAATTGAAAAGGGCTGGTTCTAATTATGTTGGTTTATGTCCATTTCACAATGAGAAGACACCGTCTTTTAGCGTCTCTCCATCAAAAGGAATTTTTCATTGCTTTGGCTGTGGTGTTGGTGGCGATGTTATTTCTTTTATAATGCAAAAAGAGGGCTTATCATATCCTGAAGCTATCAAATTTTTGGCAGATAAGTTGGGTATTTTAGTCGAAACAAATGAAGTCAATAAGGAAAAATACGAACACCGTAAAAAATTATTTGAAATTAATAATGAAGCCAAATTATTTTATTACAAAAATTTATTGATAAACGACATTCCAAAGGAATATATAAAGAAAAGAAATCTCAATAATAATTTGATTAATAAGTTTATAATCGGTTATGCTGATGGGAAAAATAGTCTTTATCGTCATTTACTACAAAAAGGATATCAAAAAGATGATATAATAGAAGTTGGCCTCATAAATCAGGATGAAAAAGGGAATGTATATGATAAGTTTCGAAATAGGTTAATGTTTCCGATTATAGATATAAGAGGCAATGTTATCGGCTTTGGAGGAAGGGCTCTTGCAGAAGCGAGGGCAAAATATTTGAACTCTCCTCAGAGCTTAGCTTACGATAAGAGTAAAAATGTTTATGGAGTTTCCAATTTAAAAAATTCTACTAAAGTTGGTAAGATTATATTGGTTGAAGGATATATGGATGTTATCTCATTGACAAATTATGGATTTGACTATGCAATTGCTTCATTAGGTACTTCTCTAACACATGATCAAGCAAAATTAATCAAGAGATATTGTAAGAATATTTATATATGTTATGATGGTGACTCAGCGGGTCAAAACGCAACATCACGTGCTATAGAAATATTTAAAGAGCAGGATATTAGTCCTAACATTATTGTCATACCTGATAATATGGATCCTGATGATTATATTAAACAATACGGAAATGAAAGTTTTAATAGGTTAATAGATAACGCAATGGATAGTGTTATTTATGAATATAAGAAAATACTTCAAAAATACGATATTAATGATGTAAAAGAAAAAATACAACTTATAGATGATTTGACAACTTTATTATCAAAATTAGATAGGGAAGTCATTAGGGATGAATATATTAAGAAATTTTCTGATGATTTAAACATAGAATACGTGAGTTTGAAAAAAGATGTCTATAATAAGCTGAAAGAAACTAAGCCTAACGTGAATTTTCATAATGAGAGAACTGAAGATAATCAAAATACAGAAAAAGATAGTATTAATAATCAAGAAAAAATAACTGCAATTGATATAATGACAATTGCTTGTTTTCATAAAGATATATACTATGATTTAAAAGAAGAATTCTCAAAATTCAAAACTAAAATCAGTTCTTATAATAATTTTATGGAGTTTGTAGATTTTTATTATTCTAAAAATAATGAAAATCAAATTGATGAAAAAGCGGCTAGAGATTATTTCAAAAACGATATTCAAATGGATCGAACTATCGATTATTTATATCAGAAATCTAGATATTCAATTAATATTAATAATATTGGTAGAGTTGTATTGGAGATTAAAAAATACCTAATGACTCAAGAAAAAGATAATATTAAATCTCAGCTAGATCTAATGCAATCAGTAGAATTTAATGAAAAGATTAATAAAGAGTATAATGAAATTTTGAATAAAATCTTAGAAATTAATAGACAAATTAAAGAGTACAAATAGTCAGAAAGGAGTTTTTTTATGTCAGAAGAAAACTTGGATGTTGAACAAATAAAAAAAGATGCATTAAACCAATTAATAGAGATAGGTAATGAGAATGATGGCATAGTAACTATCAAAGACTTCAAAAATATTGATGATATTTCTTGCCTTGATGAAGATGATATAGAAGATATAAGAAATTTGTTAATTGAAAATAATATTGAAATTTTTGAAAGTAATGATGAAATAGAAAAGAAATCATCTTCAAAGGATGATGACAATGACGATATCGAAGATGACGAATCTATTGATGATGAAGACGATGACGATATTAAAGATGACAAAAAAATCATCGAAGATGTTTCTGATATTAAAGGAATTAACGTTGACGACCCAGTAAAAATGTATTTAAAAGAAATCGGAAAAATTCCTTTGTTATCAGCTGAAGAAGAAGTCAAATTAGCACAAGAAATGGAAAATGGCTCTAAGAGAGCAAAGAAAAAGTTAGCAGAAGCAAACTTACGTTTGGTTGTAAGTATTGCTAAAAGATACGTTGGACGTGGAATGAGCTTTTTGGATTTGATTCAAGAAGGTAATCTTGGTCTTATGAAAGCAGTTGATAAATTTGACTATACAAGAGGATTCAAATTCTCGACATACGCTACTTGGTGGATCAGACAAGCTATTACAAGAGCAATTGCTGACCAAGCTAGAACAATAAGAATTCCTGTACACATGGTGGAAACTATTAATAGACTTGTTAGAATTGAAAGACAATTATTACAAGATTTGGGAAGAGACCCTACAAATGAAGAAATAGCAAAAGAAATGGGAATTGAAGTAGAAAA
>NZ_JAGYZD010000256.1 GCF_018371055.1 Finegoldia magna
ACACCAACTGCGAAGTTTAATGCAGAGATGATTGCAAACAAATATGGGTTTTGTCCGTTAGACATTTTGCCAACGAAATCTGGACCAGCTTTGATGCTTGCGATTAGATAGAACACAATCATTGTTAACGCTGTTGAAATTGTAGTATTTCTCAAGAAACCCCATTTTTCAGGAATTTCGATATCTTCAGTTGATTTGGAATCTTTTCCAACTAATGAACCGATAAACGCCGACAAATAATATCCCAATGAACCAAAGTGACCAAGAGCTATTTCGTCTCCGTCAGTAGCTTTCAAAGTGTATTTTTGTCCGATTGCTGGAGAGATTGAACTCCAAGCTCCCAATATAAATCCACCAGCCAATACCAAAGCCACGCCCTTAAATCCGATTGCACCTAAAGTTGCTGACAATAGACAAGCCATGAAAAAGCTGTGGTGACCAGTTAAGAAAATATATTTGTATCTTGTAAATCTTGCTATTAATAAGTTAAAAATAAGTCCTACTAACAAAATTGACATTGTTTCTACGCCCAAAACTTTTTGTGCAACAGATGTGATAGCTTCGTTATTAGGAACAACACCTGTGATGTTGAATCCGTGTTGAATCATTTGACTCAATGGATCCAAGTTAGTCGTGATGACATTTGCACCTGCAGCCAACATTAAATATCCTAAGATTGGACCTAATGTACCAGTCATTACCTTGTGAGCTGGTTTTTTAAGAGCGATAAGACCTACCATCGCGATAAGACCCATCAAAAACGCAGGTTCAGATAAAATATCCTTTATTACGTTTAAAAATCCCATAAATTCCTCCTAAATTTTTATTTGAATTCTTCTAATACAGGAACCAAATCTTCTTCGATTTTCTTTCTGTTAGTGTAGCTTTTTACAATGGCTACTTTTTGATCATCTGAAAAAATTGATTTGAATTCCTTAACAGTTACGAAAAGGTCAGCGCCCTTTCCTACAGCTGCGTTAGAATCACAAGATTCAACGTTCGCTTCAATTCCCATTTCCTTGCAAATAGTTTCAACCTTCATTTTCAAAAGAAGACTACTTCCAATTCCATTACCACATACAGTAACAATATTAATCATCATTTCCCTCCTCTAATTTTTTGTTAATAATATCCAACATTTCGTCCTCAGATTTTGCGTCGATAAGCTCATCTGTGATTTCGTCCGAATCCAAAAGCACTGCCAACTGTTGAAGTGCTACAATGTGTGATGAAGAATCTACCGCTGCCAAACAGAACAAAATTCTTACCCAGTTGTCCTCATCCTCTTCTTCGTTTCTAAAATTCACAGGCTCATTTAATTTTGTCAAACTAATAGCCATTTTAGCTACATTGCCGTTTGGTCGTGCGTGAGGAACCGCAATGTTCGGAGCAAGCACAATGTAAGGGCCAGCATCCTCAACGCTTTTTATCATGTCTTCTACATATTGTTCGTTAATGTAACCATTGTCCAACAAACTTTTTGCTGCAATTCTGATTGCATCCTTCCAATCATTTGCACGATCTTCAATTCGTATTAATTCTTTTTTTATTAAATCGCTCAAACTATCACCTCTTTACAAAAAAATATTGGTTAACAAAAGTATTGTTAACCTTATTTTACCATATATTCACATTAGATTATATATGCGTTTCAAAAAAATTTGCCAATTTAAAGGATTAAACTACCAATAGTAATTATCACCGGCAAAGTCACCACCGAAAATATCGTCGACAAACACAAAGCCCTTGATGGAAAATCCGTAGATTTATTAAACATCAAACAGAAAAGCACGCTCACTCCTGCAATCGGAGCTGATGCCATCGCCAACGTTGCAATCTTTGCATCTGTTTTCATCGGAATAATGAACAAAATTGCGATATAAATCAAAGGAAACAAAATATTTCTGATAAAAGAAACTTCCCACGCCATTTTATCCCTGTGAAAGGGCTCAGTAATACTCACGAAATTTGCGCCGATAATTATCATACTAAGAGGAGTATTCATACTAGCCAAATAAAAAACAGGTTTTGTCACAACATTCGGCATTTTATAAATAACCCCGAAGAAAAACAAAATAAATCCCAAAACAGACGAAATAATACAAGGATTTTTCACAACTTTGTTCCATTGGATCTTGCCATTTCCAGTCATCTCGTACAAACCAATTCCATGACTCCACAACAAAATATTGAACACCGCCAAGTAAGGAATTGCAAAAAATGTTCCATCAGCTCCAAGCAATGCTTCAATCAAAGGAATCCCCATGAAACCACAATTGCTATACACAGATGCAAACTT
>NZ_JAGYZD010000257.1 GCF_018371055.1 Finegoldia magna
CTAAGCAATTTCTTGCTTTATCAAATGTCTTATGCAGAACTTTATTTTTCAGATATATATTGGCCGGATTTCAAGTTAGAATCACTTATCGATGCGATTTATTGGTACCAAAACAGGGATAGAAGATTTGGTGGATTGAAATGAAATTTTTAAAAAGGACATTAACCGGAATAATAATTTTATTGTTATCTATTTTTTGCGTTTCTAAAGGCGGAATTTATCTTTTAATAATGAATTTATTCCTTAGTACTGTTTCAATTTACGAACTAGAAAATGTAATTAACAAGGATTATTCCAATAACATTAACATTAATAATTTGATTATTAATGTATTATTTAATGTTAGTTTTAATTTAAGCGTTTATTTTAAGAAGGAATTATTCGCGATAGCTTTATTGTGCAGTTTTAGTTTGATAGAATTGACTTTATATACCATTTTTGACAAACCTATCAAGGAAGTACTAAATAACTATTTTATGCACATATATATTACGATTACTTTTTCGTTAATGTATTTTATTTCTGGAACTGAATATATTTGGCTTATCTATATATGTTCTTGGGGAACAGATACTGCAGCATACTGTACAGGAATGTTGTTCGGCAAACACAAATTGACAAAAATTAGTCCTAAAAAAACTATTGAAGGAGCAATAGGTGGAATAGTAGGAAGTATGATAATTGGTGCTATATTTTCTATATTTTATGGCAATTTAAATATTGCTAAGATAGTTATTATCGCTTTCTTCGGTTCTATTATATCTCAAATTGGTGATATAAGCGCTTCTAAAATTAAAAGAAAAGCCAATGTGAAGGATTTTGGTAATATTTTTATAGGACATGGTGGAGTAATGGATCGATTTGATAGTTTTATTTTTGTTTTGCCTTATCTTTCAATTTTATATTGTTTAGGGCTATAATTAGGAGGAAATGTGATTACAATAATTTCATCAATAATAATATTTTTACTTGTAATTTTAATACACGAGTTTGGACATTTTATCGTAGCAAAAATGAATGGAGTTTCCGTTTTGGAATTTTCAATAGGTATGGGACCAAAACTTTTCCAAAAAGAATCGAATGGAACTCTTTATTCTTTGAGATTACTACCTGTAGGTGGTTATTGTCAACTAGAGGGGGAAGACGAAGAAAATGACAGTCCGAATTCTTTGAATAATCAATCTCCACTTGTAAGACTCAAAGTAATTCTAGCTGGTGCTATTATGAATTTTTTATTAGCTTTTATATTGTTAATTTTATTAATGTCTGTAAGTAGAGTTAGTACAGAAGTATCTGGTGTGCTAGAAGATTCACCAGCATATTCTTCAGGTATACAAACAGGAGATAAAATTGTATCTATAAATGGGAAAAATATAAATGATGGAGAGGAATTATTAAAAAATATCAAAGAATCTCAAGGTGATTTGGATATTGGAGTAATAAGAGATTCTCAATCAAAGAACATAAAAGTCACTCCAAGATTGGAAAATAATGTTAGAAAAATTGGAGTAAACTTTCAAGAAGAATATGATATTAAAAATTTTAGCTTAATAAAAGGCTTTAAAAAAGGCGTCATAACTTTTCTTAATTTGACAGGCATGTTATATAAATTCCTAGGGATGCTTATAACTGGTCAATTAGGTTTAGGAGGAGTTAGTGGACCTGTTGGTGTGGTAAAAGAGATTGGTAATGCTGCAAAGACAGGTGTTGCTAATTTAATTTTCTTATTGGCATATATTAACATTAATTTAGGTGTATTTAATTTATTGCCTATTCCAGCTTTAGATGGAGGAAGAGCGATATTCATACTAATTGAGATGATATTTGGCAAAAAAATATCTCAAGAAAAAGAAGGCTATATACACATGGTAGGATTAATTTTGCTTTTAGCATTAATCGCCATAGTTACAATTAAAGATGTTATTAAATTATTTTAAATGTTTTGATTAGGCCTTTATGGGCCTTTTTAAATTTGAAAGGTGAAGTAATGAAAAGAGAAGATACAAAAAGAATTTACGTAGGAAATGTTGCTGTGGGAAATGGAGCAAGAGTTACAGTTCAATCTATGACTAATACCGACACAAAAGATGTTGAAAGCACTGTTAAACAAATTAAAGAATTTGAATCTGTAGGATGTGATATTTCTAGAAGTGCAATTAATGATTTGGGAGATGCTAAGGCGATACCAATTATAAAAAGTATGACGAATATACCATTTATTGCTGACATTCAATTTCATCACAAATTAGCAATAGCTGCAATTGAAAACGGGTGTGATTGTATTAGAATTAATCCT
>NZ_JAGYZD010000258.1 GCF_018371055.1 Finegoldia magna
TTTGAACAGAGTGAAAACCAGCGCCTTGAGACGCTGGTTGGTATCACTCGGGCTTATAGCCCATGAACAAACCACCCGTTTTACGGGTGGTCATGATTGCAATAAATCTCCAGAAAATATTTGGAGAAATATATAACCAAATGTTTGACAATTAAGTATTTTATTTGTAAGATGGAATTGTAGAAAACGATTGACAATATTTAAGAGGAACTAAAATGAAAAAAACTAAGAGAATTCAAAAAATATTTTTATTCTTACTAACGTGCATTCTTGCATTAAATATGCAAACACGAGGATTTGCAAAGAATGAATTGGATAATGAAATTCTTACAATACCAATAGAAGATAATTTGAAATTAGAAAATTACAATCCTGATGACTTAAGAGTTAAACAATTGGGAAAAATTGAATTAAACAGAGTACTTACGAAATCTGAGTATGAAAAAGATATGAAAAATTTTGTAAATTATTATTTGGAATGGCAAGCTTATTTAGGAAATTCTACAGGAGAAGAAATAGAGAAACTTGGGGAAGAGCTATTGAAAACATCGGACAATAAAACGGTTTCTGATTTGAACTTAGATTTTGCAAAATTAATTGCAAACACTAATGATGGACATACCTCATCTATGTATGAAATAGGGAAAAGCTGTATGCCAATTAAGATTAGAATTATAAATGGACATTATTACATAATTAATACAACACCTGAATACGAAGATTTATTATACTCTAAGATAATAAAACTTGCCGATATTGATACCAAGGACATAACAGAAAGATTATATAAATACACTTCAGCAGAAAATAAATATTTCAAAAATACGATAATAGAAGATTTTTATTTATATTATGGAGATGCACTAGAAAAAGAAAATATAATTAAAAATGGAAAATTAAAATTACAGATAGAAACTGATGGTAAAACGCTTAATAAAACAATCAAAATGATTGAGCTTCCAGATGTTAAAATCAACAAATATAGTTATGAAAATACAGATTTTTCTCAAATCTTATACGATATGACAGATATCACAAAAAATAAATTCACAAAAAATGACAAGATGAGATACATGCAAATGAAACCATTTTATTATTATATAAATGATAATAACTTAATCATCCAATACAACAATTGTTATAATACTGATAAAGATAACATCTTGAAAAATATGATAGATAAAATGGATAAAGATGTTTCACGAAATAATGTAGAAAAAATAATTGTAGATATTAGATACAACACAGGTGGTTGGCCAGCACATGCAAAAGAACTTGAATTGGCACTGAAAAGATATCAATTATTGAATCCTAAATTGGAAATAAAATTATTAACTGGACCAGAAAATTACTCTGCTGGATCCTTGTTCGTAGACGGAGTCAAGAGAAACCTTGATAATCTTCAGATAATTGGGGAAAATACCGGAGGACCTTCTGGGTGGACGACAGAAGCGTCAACAATTATGTATTTAGGAAATAGTAAATTATTTGTCAAAAAATCAAGTGGAGTTAGAAGATACGATTATACATTAGAAGACGTAGTACACTGTTCCAATCTTAATAAAAGAGATGGATTAACGTGGTATCCCGATATGTTTATCGAAAATCAAATCCAAGATTATGCTATTGGAAATGACAGGGTTATGAATTATGCATTGCAAAAACAATAAATATATTGGGGGAAATTTATGAAAAAAATTAAAACAATAACTTTGGTGTCTGTGTTAATAATAAGTCTGTTATTTACAAGCACAAACGTCTTTGCAGAAAATGAACTTGATAATATAGAGGTGCTTACATTCTCTGCAGATAGCATGTATGATAAGGGAAACTTGGACACAAACAAAGAAAAGCATAAAAAACTTGGAGAGATAGAATTAAATAGAGTTTTATCAAAAGAAGATTACATAAAAGATGTTAATAATTTTAAAAGCTTTTATATCCATGAACAAGGATATCTTGGAGGATATACAAAAGAACAACTAGATTCGGATATTGATAAATTACTACAAAATCCAACAGGAAATACAGTTGGAGATTTGAATTTACAGCTTAGTAAAATAATATCTAACATGAACGATAGACACACAACTGCTATGTGGCATTTAGGGACAGAGCAATTCCCGTTCATAATAAAAATAATTGGCGACGAATTCTACATCATAAACACAACGGAAAAATGCAAGGACTTATTGTATTGATAATTTATCATAACAAGTGCAACATAAAATAACTCATAGCTAATCAGCTGTGTTAATATGTAAGTGACCAAACAAAACATATTAAAAGGAGCG
>NZ_JAGYZD010000259.1 GCF_018371055.1 Finegoldia magna
CGCTCCTTTTAATATGTTTTGTTTGGTCACTTACATATTAACACAGCTGATTAGCTATGAGTTATTTTATGTTGCACTTGTTATGATAAATTATCAATAAAAAAAGAACTAATCTATTTGTCCTAGATTAGATCTCATTTGTTTATATTTAATTTTTTATTTTAGCATATCCAAAATATATTCTTTTTCTACCATACCTACAGTAGATTTTATGATTTCTCCATCTTCAAATACCAAAATTGTAGGAATACTCATTACTTTGTATTTTCTGGAAATTTCTTGTGCTCCATCTACATTTAATTTACAGATTTTGATGTTTTCGTCTTTGTTTTCTTCATCAATTTCTTCAATTATTGGAGCGAGTCCTTGGCATGGTCCACACCAATCTGCATAGAAATCTACCAAAATTTTGCCTTTTGCTTGAATTACTTCTTCATCAAAGTTTTCATTGTTTAAATAAATCATATTTCACCTCTAATTATTGTTATCATTGTTGTCGTTGTTGTCGTTATTTCTGTCGTTTTTATTATTATCTTGTCCATCATCTTCAGAATTTTGATTGTTTCTCTTTTTGTCAGAATTTTCTGAGTTTTCGTTATCAGAATTATCTCTGTTATTATTTGAGTTTTCACTATCCGATTTTCTCTCAGAGTTTTCTTCAGAGTTTGATGGTTCTTTTTCTTCGTTGTTTTGTTTGTCGCTATCTTCTTTGTTGTTGTCTGTCTTTGTTACATTTTCATCAGCAACTTTAAGGTATTCTTCCAATGTCAAATTTTGGTCGTGAAGAATTTTCGCCAAATCAATTCCAACATATCTAAAATGCCATGGAGCAAAGCTTAATCCTGTAGTATCTTCCTTTCCTTCAGGATATCTCAATACGAAACCGTATTTATAAGCATTGTCCATCAACCACTTGTATTCTTTTGATTTTGAGAAATCTAATTTGTATTTAAGTGTGTAATCTTCTCCTATCAAATCATATGCTAGACCTGTTTGATGTTCAGAAGTACCAGCTTTTACGAATTTTACATCTTCTACATCTTCTAACTTAGATTGTTGTTCGAATGATCTATAATCGCTCACGCTTCTTAATATTACACCGTCTTTGTTTGCATCATTAACCATTAAAGTAAATGATTTACGAGCATCTTCATCAATTCCTGGATCGTAATCTGATGGCAATGTGTAGTCACTATTTACAATCAAAACGCCTTTTATTACTTTGAATTGATTTTTGTTTTCTATATCTGACAAATCAGATTTTAAAATGTATCCTTTTTTGCCATTATACACAACGTATGAAAAATCTCCTTGATCTGAATAATACTTTACATAAGCATTGTTAGGAATTTGTTCAAGAACAGTGGATACTTTTTCGCTCTTTTCATACAAATTAGTCATTTTATTTGTCTTTGAGAACTTAACTAATGATTGAACAACTGGCTGTGGTTTTACTGGTGTTTGGTTAGTGATTGTTGTTTGTTGTTTTGGTTTTGCGTTGTTTTTATTTGTAATCTTCTTAACAGCAAAAATAATTAAAAGTATCAAAACTATTGCCACGATTGCGGAAATAATTCTTCTTCTTCTCAATTTCTTCTGTCTAGCTATTCTTTTTTGTCTAGCTATTCTTTTTCTTTCCATTTCAACCATTTCTGGAGTCAAAACTATTGTTTTGCCCATATCTTGTTCATGATTGTAACTATTTCTTTGTTTTCTCATTTCTCTACGATTTTTTTCGGCGTTTTTCTTCCTGCGTCTCATTTCGCTTTCTGAAACTCTTCCGCTTGAAAAATCGTATTTTTGATTAATATCACTGTAACTTGATTTTCTTTTATTGTCAGCCATATTCCACCTCTTTTATTGATGTTCTACATCCGGAGTATAATTTGGTACGATTTTTTGCAATTGTTCAACAATTACTAACTTTGAGTTTTGTTCTGTAGTTTTCTTCAAATCCACTAAGTCGTTAGATAATTTTTCTATATCGTGAACCACCGGTTCTTCTACAAATATCATATCATATTTTGTCTTACTTATATTATTAGCTTCAATCAAAGTTTCTTCGTAAAGTTTTTCTCCAGGTCTAAGTCCCGTAAATTCTATCTTGATGTCTTTGTCCAACTCCAAGCCTGATAATTTTATCAATTTTTTTGCCAAATCTACGATTTTTACAGGATCTCCCATATCTAATACAAATATTTCTCCACCTTCTGCCATTGCTCCAGCTTGCATAACAAGTTGACAAGCTTCAGGAATTGTCATGAAATATCTAATGATATCCTTGTGGGTA
>NZ_JAGYZD010000020.1 GCF_018371055.1 Finegoldia magna
GATTGTTTAATTTTATTTTCCTAACCTTTATGATTATATACCAATCTTTTGATAATTTAAACACTTATTGTAAAAAATTTTGTATTTGAGATATAATAACTTAAAGGAGAGAGATAAATGGACAAACTTTTAATCGTAGTAGACTTTCAAAATGATTTCGTAGACGGAGCATTGGGCTTTGACGATGCATCCAAATTAGAAGACAAAATCTGTGACAGAATCAAAAAAGCAAGGGAAGATAACGAACAAATAATCTTCACATTCGATACACACGAAGAAAATTATTTGAACACACAAGAAGGCAAATTCCTCCCAGTAGAACACTGTATTAAAGGAAGTAATGGACACAAACTGTACGGGAAAATAGCTGATTTGGTCGAAAAAGACGACATATTAATCGAAAAACCAACATTTGGTAGCATTGAACTTTGCGATTACTTAAGAGAACACGAATTTTCTGAAATAGAATTGTGTGGACTTGTATCCAACATCTGCGTACTTTCCAACGCAATACTCGCCAAAACATTCAACCCAGAAGCAACTGTAATAGTCGACAAGAACTTGACTGATAGCTTCGATGAAAAACTAAACAAAGAAACATTCGACATACTCAAAGGAGTACAAGTCGTAGTAAAGTAGTAGGCTAAAAAGCATATATTGTTATCAAAATTTTTCACAAAGGAAATCATTATGCACGACATTTACATTATTTTAGGATTATTTTTAGCTTTTTGTGTAATTCTTAAGCTCTTGCTACCACGTCTAAAGGGAGCTATGGGTGAATCAGCTGTTAAGATTAAACTAAACAGTCTTGATAAAGAAAAATACAGAATTATAAACAACCTTGTTTTAGAAAACAAACAAGGTAATACAAAAACTACACAAATTGATCACCTAGTAGTTTCAAGATATGGTATATTTTCAGTCGAAACCAAAAATTATAAAGGTTGGATTTATGGATCAGAACACGCAAAAAAGTGGACGCAAAATATTTATGGAAATAAAACAAACTTCATGAATCCTATTTTGCAAAATTACGCCCACATTAAAGCAGTTGAATCAATTATAAAAGATTCTTATCCTGATATGAGATATTTTTCAATAGTAGCTTTTTCACCAGAAGCTGAAATCAAATTTAAAGTGAAAAATTCTGTAGTTTGCAAAATATCACAAGTAGCTAAAAATATTGAAGAACTTTCATCAACAGAAATAATAAACGAAACAGATGTTGATAGTATATTGAAGTTAATCGAAGAAAACAAACTAAATATTAGTAATAGAGAGCATGTCAAAAATTTAAAAGAAATAAAAAAATAACATTCGACATACTAAAAGGAATACAAGTCGTAGTAAAGTAAAATAGCAGCCGTAGCTGCTATTTTTTGTTATTTTACATTGTCATCTGAATAACCGATTGATATGTTTTCATTGAGGACGTATTCTTTGGCTGCTTTGTAGTCGTGGTTTTTGTTGAATTCCAACAACTTATCTTCGTGTTGTTTGGTTACATCTTGGCCGTCTTGGGTCAACACAGAATGTTTTTCGTCCTTGGCAAATTTTTCTAATGCACTTTTAATTAATGTATCATCTTCTTTTTCCGGATTTTCTTGTACGTATCTTTCAATTATTCTATGAGTTTCTGCATCATCAGCCTTTGTCATGTTGGTTAGAAAATACGCATTACACACAAGAGATACTGCAAAAAGTATTGCCACAATTGTAAATTTTTTATCATTTTTCATGATACTCCTCCTTTTGTGAAAACCTTTTTATTAAGCTTAAACACCTATTCCAAAATATTTTTACAATTTGTTGTATTCTTTTGTTAAGTTGTCTCTCAACATTTCGATATTTTGCAAATATTCATTCGTTGAATCGTACACTTGATTGATTTCTTTTCGAATTCTCCAATCGGTAAACGGATTGTCGAACACAATGTCGAGCATGAATTCTTTCATTGAATACAAATCTCCGAAGTCTTCCAATTCCACATGAATGTCCGATAATTCTTTTTTTAATCTAAGTGACAGATTTTCGATTAAGTGAAGTTTGCTTTGTGCTTTTTCCATTTTGCTTCTTTTGAAAAACCCAATCATACCATCGCCAAATATAAAATCTGCCATCGCCCAGTTTTTCGCCGATTTCAAATCATTAAGTACATCTTCAAGTTTTATTACCAAATCATCGCACACATCAATCGCTTCTTTTATTTCTTGTTTTTGCATAGTCTACTCTCCTTCTTAGATTATATTTACCACAAATATCGTCAATTTATTCACTATTTGACATTTTGTAACAATTGGAGGCTACTTGTCACGATAATGCGACCCACATTGAACTATTTTTATTACATCATTCTCAATTCTATACACAATTCTGTTGCAATCGTCAATTCTCCTGCTCCAATATTTAGATAAATCTCCCGTTAATGGCTCCGGCTTTCCTATTCCGTCATACCCATTACGGTCAATATCTTTCAGAAGTTTCAATATTCTTTTTAAAGTTTTTTTGTCTTGTTTCATCCAATATTCGAAATCTTCCCAAGCTGAGTCAGTCCATGCTTTAATCATCCAAGTTTACCTCATGAATAGTCCCGCCAGTTTTTTCCATTTGTTCTATAGATTTTTTTAATCTTTCTATGTTTTCAGCGCTGTAAAACGGATCTTTTTCTGTAGATATTTCAAAAGGAATTTTTCTTTGTCTGACAACTGTTCTTGCGAAGATATTAAAAGCTGTGGACATACTCATTCCAACTTCTGAACAAAATGAATCAAATTGTTTTTTGAGATTTTCATCCATTCTTATATTAATATTTGTTTGTGCCATAATACCATCTCCTTTCAACATTATTTTATCACAAATAACATACAAATAACATACATTTTAAATATTTCAATCAACAAATCCACTAGATTTTTCAACCTAGTGGACTGCTTTACACCATTAATTTTTTATCTGCATTGTACACTTCATCGATTATCGCAGAGCCGATGCACACTTCGCCGTCGTAGAACACTGCTGCTTGTCCTGGTGTTACGGCTTTGGTGTCATCATACGTGACTTCTACATGCGTGTCGTCGATGAATTTGACGTGCGCTTTGATGTCTTTTTGTCTGTATCTGAATTTCGCTGTGCAATCGAACTCATTTCTATCCAAATGATTTAGCGATGTTTCAAACTGACTGGCGTATAATTTGTTGGAGTACAATAGTGGATTGTCTTCTCCTTGGCATACGATTAGTTCATTTGTCTCCAAATTTTTCCCACACACAAACCACGCTGCACCGTCTCCGCCAATTCCAAGGCCTCTTCGTTGACCGATTGTGTGATACATCAATCCGTTGTGTTTGCCCATTATATTTCCATCGACATCAACGATGTTTCCTTGTTTTGCTGGTAAATAATGCGACAAAAACTCGTTGAAGTTTCTCTCTCCGATGAAACAAATTCCCGTAGAATCTTTCTTGTCAGCCGTAGCCAAATTGTATTTCTTCGCTATCTCACGCACTTCTTTTTTTTGAAGCTCTCCAACTGGAAACATCACGTTTTTGATTTGGTCTTGCGTAAGTTGGCTCAAAAAATACGTCTGATCCTTGTTATTATCAAGCCCACGAAGTAGCTTCACTCCGTCATCGCATCGTTCAATTCTTGCATAGTGCCCCGTCGCCACATAATCTGCGCCCAGCTTCATCGCAAAATCCAAGAACGCTTTGAATTTGATTTCCTTGTTGCACATTATGTCGGGATTGGGCGTTCTGCCTTTTTTGTATTCGTCCAAAAAATAAGTGAACACTCTGTCGTAGTATTCCTTCTCAAAATTAATCGAATAATAATCTATGCCGATTTCATTCGCAACAGCCACCGCATCCTTGTAATCTTCTTCTGCTGTGCAGACGCCATCATCATCTGTCTCGTCCCAATTTTTCATGAAAATTCCCACGACATCATAGCCTTGTTGTTTCAACAAAAGTGCCGCCACTGACGAATCCACGCCTCCACTTATTCCTACTACTACTTTTATTTTCGAATTATCCATTGTATTTTCCTTTTTCGTACAAATCATTTAACACATTTACTGCTTTCAATATTTCTTCTTCTGTATTTTTAAACCCAAAGCTAAACCTCACCGAATGCTCTGCTCTTTGCCCGTCGTACATATTTTCAATCACGTGAGAATTCGTGATACTACCTGCAGAACAAGCAGATCCTGCCGACACGCACACCCCGTGCATATCCAAATAAGTCAACAAGAAATCATTCTTCTCAAATGGAATGTACAAGTTCAAAATATGAGAAGCCGAATTGCCCACGTTACCATTAATTTCGTAATCAAACTTGATATTTTCCAAGAAAATCTTCTTCAAATTTGCAATATACTCACGTTCTTCGACAGATTTCTCCAGAGATTTCTCCAAAGTAAATGCCCCCATCACAAAAGAAGTGCCGCCTCTTCTGTAATTTTCTTGCTCACCTGCATAAATCAGATTATTCAAATCCTTCCTTATATATAACACGCC
Organism: Finegoldia magna; assembly: GCF_018371055.1. Lineage (GTDB taxonomy): Bacteria > Bacillota > Clostridia > Tissierellales > Peptoniphilaceae > Finegoldia > Finegoldia magna_I. The sequence goes on from NZ_JAGYZD010000020.1 coordinate 4,518, forward strand.
GAATCCGTTGAGCCCACCTAGTTTGTGTCCCGAAAACGACAACGAATCGCAGTGCAAATCCTCAACGTCGACATCCACATGGCCCACCGATTGAGTCGCGTCAATATGATACCAAATGTCCGTATCTTTCAAATATTCTCCAAGTTTTTTCACAGGTTGAATGGCTCCCGTTTCATTGTTTACATGTTGAAGAATAATTAGCTTTGTATTAGGTGTAATATTTCGAATAATTTCATCGCAATCAACCACACCGTTTTGTTGTGCATCTATCAAAATTACATTAGATTTGTTGTGATCTAGTGGATTCAAAATAGATGGATGTTCAATCTTAGAAGTTATAATATCGTAATTCTCATCAGAAAAATTATTGATAATATAATTGTTGGATTCGCTCGCACCGCTTGTGAACACAATCCTATCATCTGTAGTATTCAAAGACTTCGCAATCTCATGACGGGAATTCTCCAAAGTCTTCTTCGCGAGTCTTCCCATTTTGTGAATACTATCAGCATTCGCATCAAAATCCATCATATTATTCATAATATATTCAATAAGCTCCACCCTTTTCAAAGATGTCGCCGCATAATCCAAATAAATCATAATCTAACCTCACTTACATGCTATTATACTATAGTTTTTCAACAAAAAAATCAACATCTGATTACAATAAACAAAGAACCTCAATGCGTATTTACACATCGAGGTTTGTCGATAATTTCAAATTTATTCTTTTAAATCTTCGTAATTCAAATGTCTAAGTTCTCTCTTCTTTTTAAAATCCTTCAAGAAAACAAACATCAAAACCATACACACAAGCATTACAATTCCAAAAATCGAAGAAAAACTTTGAACCACAGCCTCATTCGAAGAAATAACCATGCTAAAAGTGTTGTTAATCATGTGAAGAAGAATGGATGCGTAAATGCTTTCTGTGTAATAATACACCGCACAAATCACAATCCCTCCGATTAATGCATACGCTCCTTGGAACAAATTAAAATGGAACACTCCGAACACAATCCCATTCAGAATAATCGCCCATTTATAAGGAAGAAGTCGTTCGTTTTCTGTGAATAAAGTCCCACGCAACATCAACTCCTCTGAAATCGGAGCGAAAATCGTAATAGCAAGAATCGACAACATCATATTGCCCTTCATCAATTCTTCAGATGCCTTGTTGTACACATCAAGGCTTGACACAATTTGTGGGAAAAACTTACTCAAATACATCATCAAAGCAACAGTAATATTTATAAGACCCATAAGACCAATTCCCACCACGAAAAGCTTCACGATTTCAGAAAAAGAAATCTTTCTTTTCTTTAAGTAATCCCTATTGTATTTCGTTTGAAAAATCTTCGTTCTAAATTTAATGATTAAAAGGAAAATAATAATCCTCAGAATTTGTCCACATAGAAGAAAAGCCGCCCCGTTTTTCGCATAAAAATCTTGGAAATTACCATCAAATCCTATAATCTTGGCAACAACTCCTCCAATCACTCCAACAACAAGCTCTGGAATTACGAACAAAAGCAAAAGTATAACCCCTTGTAAAATCGCAATCAAAAGATTAGAAAATTTTAGTTTTTTTGTATTCTCCATAAAAACCTCCAGTTAATTATATATACCCAAATTTTCTTGCAATTAAAAATCAAGCACTAGGCTTGATTGATTTAAGCTTTTGATACGGCTTGATTTGCCATTTTGATTTCTGGATTTGGAAGTTCCACTTCGAATTGTCCTATCAAAAATGATGATATTACAGTTGTCAAAAGTGAGAACATAATTCTGTCGACTGGAATATACATAAGTGACAGTGCCAACACTATTATATCTGAGAACAAATACGCTAATGATATTTTGAGTCCCGATTTTGTGGAAATCGTCATTGCTAAGGCGTCGTCTCCACCTGCTGCTCCACCTTCACTTACTACAAGTCCGCATCCCAATCCGATGCAAATTCCTCCTACAATACTTGCTAACAATGGCACATCGTACATACTTGGTAACACTGGCCCTATAATATTGAAAAATTTCGCAAATGCGGCAAATGATATTGTGGCTACGAAAGCTTTCTTCACAAAATCAAATCCCATTATCGAAAATCCAAGAACGTAGCAGCTTACATCCAATACTACAGATGTTATTGATTGGTCGAATCCGAAGATTTTGTTCAAGAACAACATCATTCCGAGCACTCCGCCCTCAGTTACGCCTGATTGTTTATGTACGTTCACTACTGCGAACGCCATTATAGCACATCCTAGGATTATTTTAAGTAATCCTTTTTTAGTTAATCCGAAAAATTTTAGCATTCTACTAAGCATTTTATCTTCCCCCGTTTAGAAATTAGGAAGTTAAATTTGACCACGAAAAAAAGACTGCGGTTCAAGTTTAACTTGCCTGTGCAATCTCTGGTTTTGATGCTTTTTTGTTTGCTGATTTTTTCTTGTAAAAACTCTGAACCTTATTGTTCTTTTTAGCCTATAAGAGTATCACATCAGATCCTTTCCAGGCTCTTTATCGAGCAATAGTCATCAGATAAAAACTACCAAATAATTATATTTGGTACCCATAGATAAATAATTACAGAGATATTGTATACCACTTTTTAATAATTGTCAATATCTTTAGTAAAAGATGATTCATTCATCTACCGTCCTCTAACACCACCGTACGTACGGTTTCGTATACGGCTGTTCTACAGTTTAATATGAACATTACTTAGTTCATTTTTTGTATTTTCTTTTGAGTTAATCTTTTCATGACTGTGTCCAGCTAATTTATTTTCACTTTCCGAGTTATCTTTGATTAGTCTGGTTAATTTTCTACCTTCTTTGTCATGATTAGTTTCTTTCATAAATTTATACCTCCTGTAGTTCAGTTTTCCTAAGTCTACCTAGTACTATGACTTCTGCTGACTTCTCACTATTCGTTATTACTACTTTTGCGCTAGTGAGACCTCCTCGAGTAAGGGCATATTCTTTCCTCTCATATATCTGCCACATTTACATTTACGTATTCCGTGTAGTTATTGGACTTTGCTTTGTTGTGCAAGTTTATTCTACGTAACTGCCTTATGTGATTTCTATTCGTCAGACCAAGAGTTTGCCTAGGGCTTCCTTCAGATTCCACATCACGATGGACACGCTTGCCTTCGGATATCTGTTTCCCACTACTGGGCACACTTAGGACTTACACCTGTTAGAATATACTCATGCTGTGCGCACATAAAAACAGTAAATTATTAATGATTTACTGTTTTTTACCCGATTCATTTTTTAATAAGTTATTATAACTCTTCTTTTATCATTGCTTTTAACTCTTTATATTTCTCTATTTTACTATTATCATTTTCCAACCCTATGGCTTCATCTATAAATTTTAATGCAATGAGTTCCCCATTAATCGGATGTAAAAAAAGTCCTACATAGTACGCAATAATGTAGTTAATATGTGCTAGCGATAAATTATCCGTTATGTTTTTGTCTTTCAAAAAATATAGCTGTGCCAATAACTTAAAATATATATTCGATGTATCTATTCCCACATGATTAAGATAATTCTCCCCTTCTAACACAAACTCTTCATTCAAGTTATTCACTACATCATCAGTTTCAAAAAATATATCATTTTCAAATGAAAAGTAATCTTCTAGCTTAATTTTCATTTCACCCACGCATTCGAAATAGAAATAACACCATCTTTTAGCTTTTGAAATGTTACCTCTACAACCTTTCCTTTATAATTTAATGTTCTTTTATAGGCACTTCCATATCTTGATTCTCTTCCATCGATTAGTACTTTTTTTATAATTTTTTGATTTTATCCCATCTATCTGGGTCTTTTGGACCACCAGGAACCAAACTACTCCAATTGTGCTTTGATAAAAAACCCCAAAAGTCGTAAAACTTTTGAGGTTTGAATTCTTGTTTTTAATAAGTTTCTTTGAAGATTTCAAAGAATCCTTGTGGGTGATCACATGCTGGACATTTCTTTGGTGCTGTTTTACCTTCGTGAATGTAGCCACAGTTGTTGCATTTCCATAGATAAACTTCGTCTCTTTCGAATACTCTATCTTTTTCGATGTTTTCTAATAATTTTCTGTATCTTTTTTCGTGAGCTTCTTCAACTTCTCCGATTTCAGTGAATACACGTGCGATTTCCTTGAATCCTTCTTCTTCAGCGATTTTGGAGAATTCTGGATACATTTCAGAATTTTCGAAGTGTTCTCCTTCTGCTGCTGATTTAAGATTAGTCTTAGTGTCTCCTAAATGAACTGGGAATCCTGCTTCGATTTCTATTTCAGCGTCTTGTAAGTCTTCAGACAAGAATTTCATGAATCTTTTTGCGTGAGCCATTTCATTTCTTGCTGTTTCTTCAAAAATCATAGAAATTTGAACGTATCCTTCTTTTTTTGCTGTTTTAGCAAAATATGTATAACGCATATTTGCTTGACTTTCCCCTGCAAATGCTGCCATTAAATTAGTAGCTGTTTTTGTACCTTTTAAGCTTGCCATAATATTTCCCCCTTGTAAATTTGAATGAATTTAACAATTCATTTCTAATATAACTATACCACAAACCAAGAATTTTATCACATTACATGTCAGATTTGTTCAAGTTCAAATCGTTAATAATTCCCTTTGTTCCAACTTTTATAACCGTTGGAGAGCCTTCTTCGATTATTTCTTCCTTTTTAATTGTCGGTTGTCCGTTGATATCTTCGTAGTACAATTTCTTAATAGTAGGTGTTCCCTTTTTTATCACGATTTCTTCACCTTGACGCATATTATTATCGTAAATTTTTTCAATCTTAGGATTTTCTTCTACAATTGCCACGTCTTCTCCGTATTTTTTCACACTAATCACCTCTTTTATTATTATACCTTAGATTTCATTTATTTATTCAGCTTATAAGTAGTGTGTTATTTATTAGATTTTACAATAAATGAAGTGTTAAAACTATGATAAAATATAGCTATAGTATTAATGAATGAAACGAAAATAATTAAACTATTCAAAGAAGGGATGATTTTTATGAGAAAATTCAAAATTTTGGCATTATTATTAATGGCAAGTTTGATGTTCGCAGGATGTTCTAAGGAAGATAATAAACAAACTTCTTCTACAGAACAAAAAACAGAAGAAAAAACTGAAGAAAAGAAAGAAGAAAAGACTGAGGAAAAAACTGAAGAAAAGAAAGAAGAAGCACAAGAACCTACAGCTGATAATCCTATGATTGTTGACGAAGCTAACAAACAAATCAAAGTTTATGCTGAAGTTAACGATAAGTTCAAAAACGAAAGCACAATGCATGCTATCGTAGCAAAATCAGGTAAAAATAACGAACAATCAATGTTTGTTTCTTATGCTAACCAAAATGATTTGTACGATGCATTAGAAAAATTGGGCGGAAAACCAGGTAACAATGTTACTATGGACAACATGGGAAAAGAAGCCGTTAAAGGTGATAAGATTGATCTTACATTCAAATTCCAAGGATCAGATAATGAACAAGGAATCAACGATGTTATCAAAGATTCTTCAGGAAAAGAATTCGACATCAGATTTGGTGGTAACCAAAAACCAGCAAAAGATATGAATACAGGTTGTATGACATGTTTGCAAAGTTGTCCTTTGGGAATAACTTCAAACGCAAATCAATTAATCGGCGCTGACGAAAAAGACGGAGTTAAATATACTTTGGCTGATTCAGTTCCAGCTGATAAAACACCTGTTGTTATCACTTATAAATTAGCTAACTAACCATTTCATTTAAAATTCTCTATTTAAAAAGGTAGGCTTTTATTAGCTTACCTTTTTAATTTTTGTATGTATTGCATTCAAAAAACGCCCACAGTTGTGAGCGCTTGTGTTATAAGAAAACAATGTTTGTAGTTTCTATCCAATTTATCACTATGTTGTAAATGAAAAGTCTAACAAATCTCAAGCCAATGTACAAAGACATGAACGTGATGATGACGTAAGGTATTTTCTCAAATTTGAAGTTTTTGATGTTAAGTCCCAAGAAAAACAACAATATCACGAAAGATTCTGCAATAACAATGTAAACTCCCAGTGGATAAAGTGCCATTGACATCGCTGCTTGAAACATAACTAATAGCAATATGCTGTAGTTTTCGTCTTCTCTCCAATCATCTTTTACGAAAAACTTGTTAGCTACTCTGTAAATTATTTTGAATTTAAGAATAGCAAACGCAAATATGAACACGCATCTTATCGCAAAATAAATGTAGCCTGTAATGTAGTTTCTTCTGATAAATGCAATTGTGTCAAAGCTTGAATAATAGTCCAAAATAGCTGTGATTATAAAAGCTAATAATCCCATTTTAAACAAGCCGTGTTTTTTGTTTTTGAATCGATTTTTCGGAAGTTCCAGTGTTTCTCCCATGAACTCGAAAATCTCGTATACATTATCGTAAAGCTCAGATTGTTTGCTATTCATTTCACCTATTTTTTTTAATTTATTCATAAGCAAACCCTCCCTTTTTCGCTTATCTTATATATATTATACATCATTTCGAAGTAGAGTTTCAATCATTCCAGCGATTATTTGTAATAACTACCAGCATACTCGTATTTTTTACTCGTGTATTTTGTTTTGTCTTCTGTAAATTTTATGTCGACCTCTTTCGTTGATAAATACTCTCCATTTACTTTGTAATTATTTGCCTCAGCATTTTTCAGTATCAATATCCCATTAACCATAATTTCAGGAGTTTTTTGGACTTTTTCATTTTTCACATAATACACATTAGCCTTATCGATGAACACTCCATCTATTGTAACATCGTTAAGTATTGTGATATCTTCTGAATCAATTAGGATGTTTTTCTCTTTTTTGGAAAATTGTACTAATTTAGTCAGAAATTCATCATCTATTTCTATTTTTTTGTCTCCGTTATTTTCTTCAGTGACATTTTCCTTTTCATCTTCCGAAACTTCTTCGTTGTTTTGATTTGTTTTTTCGGCTACGAATTCGTTGTATTTTTCATCAGCGACCTTTTTGTCCACGAAATACGTTTCATCATTCAATGAAAATATTAAACAATCTTTTATTCCGATGCTTTTCTTTCCTTCAATGATTTCCGGCAACAGTTCGTCGATTTTTTCTTCTGATATAATTCTTTTTTCAAAAGGATTTTTCCTATTATACACCATTCTAGTCGTTACTCTGGATTCATTATTGTCTGGATATTTGCTTGTAAATGAGAAGATTTTTGTTGCTCCATCTTTCTCTTCGCAATACTTAATCTCCGTTGGACTGCTTAGTTCTGGAATATCTGCAATCTGCAAGGTAAATTTTCCTTTTGTAGAATTTTTCTTCAATTCTTCATCAAAAAGTTTCCTTTGATTGATGATTCGAACCTTTGAATAAGCAATCGCTTTGGCTTGAATGTAGTCGTATTTGTAGGCGTTCACAGTTCTAATGTTTTTCACTTGAACTATCAAAAACGCAATGACAATCATCAACACGAATATCATGTAAAGAGCATAAATTGTGATGTAGGCTTTGGATTTTCGTTTCATTTTATCTTATCTCCAATGTAGACTACCAGTTTCTTTCCATTTTCTTTTAAATAAATGTAGTTGTCGTCATGACTAAATGTGAAATCATCACCGTTGTCCTTGAGTTTATTCTGAGTTATCCTACCGTTGGGCCCGTGTTCTTTTAAATCATCAAAACTACTAGGATCTGTAAAAGCGTATCGTATGATTTTGCCGTTTTCTTTTGTAAAATACACATAGTTTTGCTTATCATCAATATATTTTACTAGTACAAATCCCATTGATTGGTCAAAATGAGTCCAATTAGGCTTTTCTGTAATTACAGACCTCGATCTTTCGATTTCGTTTTTTATGTAATATGAACAGTGGTCGACATCGTCCACGTTGTTTTTCAGATTAAAACTCGACTGCATAATTTTAAAATTTGTCTTAAACGATAGGAAAATCACACCCAACACTACGGAGAATATGAACAAACTCACCATAACTTCAAGCAACGTAAATCCCCTACTTTTCTTTGTAAAATGACACATCTTTCGCAATATCTCCATTAGTTACACTGACATTTATCTTAACCAAATCTCCCACATCATCCTTTGTTACCACAACTTTTGAATTCTCATCAACAATTGAATCATCCACATCATCGTGAGCTTTCAAATATTCCACAGAATTGTCCAAATCACGTAGCACAACATTTTCAGTGTAGGATTTATCCTGCATCGTAATCACATTTTTAAGCTGTGGATAGTACACTACGACACAAAGACTCACCAAAAACAATGCAAACAAAACCTCAAGCAGTGTAAATCCCTTATTTTTTCGTCTCATCCACATCCACTCTCCCTGTCGCAATGTAACAATTTATCCTGTATGTTTTGGTTTTGGTTTTGGTTTCGTAATAAATAGTCGGAAAATGCGTTGCTGCAGATGACTTGGATATATTTGCGCCGATATTTCCAAGGTCAAATGTACTTGCCCCATCTTTATTTAAATAAATTTTGCCGTTTTTCAATTCTCTTTTTGCTATAAATTCACCTTTGTTAGAATCGTAAAAACCATAGTAATTCTCATCAAATCTAAATCCGATACTTCTTCCAGAATTCATCGCAACACTTCTGGCACTTTTCAAATCGCTAACAAGCGTATTAATCTCTTTTCTACTTGCAACATCAGTTTTGAAGTCGTATTTTAAAACGCAAGTCATAATCACAACAGAAATAATGAATAGACTCACCATCACCTCTATTAAACTGAATGCCTTAGCTTTCATTTTGAATCTAGAAAACATTTCCCATCACCACATACAACAAAAAAGAAGACCAAATCACAGGAATGAATGCAATCTCCTCATTATCTTCTTTTCTTAGAATATAAATCAAAGCCCTGATTCCACTAATAATCCCAAGATAAAACACAAAACTCACTAAATCTGTGAGGCTTTTGCTCATACCAAGTCCTAGAATAATCAAACAATCCACATTACCCATAAACTTTTCCTTGGTGAAAAAATTAAGCATCAAAATAACCAATAATAGCAGAAAACTCGTCAGGAAAAAACTCGAAAACACAGAAACAATAATGCTACAAATGATGAAAAACAAAACATTAATCCAGTACACCTCATTAGTTTTGAAATCATCAACCATCATGTCGCTACAGCCAAGTAATAAAGCAAAGTCGTAGATTGATGTAGTACTCGTAATTCGGAATATCGCATACAAAAACACCGAAATCAACGCAAACACTCCAACGTTTTTGATGGACAATCTCTTCAAATATAAATCCATCAAACATTTAGCCATCAACATCAAAACTATTATGGTTTCCATATTTTCCTCCATAACAATATTATATTATATTTTTAGCTAAAATAAACATTTTTTGTATTGGTTGATTTCGGTCGGTAAAGCTAGTCAATTATTTTACGTAAATAATCGCTGTCTATTATGCGAATTTCCATTCCTTCTATGTAAATCGCCTTGTCTTCAGCGAACTTCTTCAATTAATTTCAAAAATTTCTTTTCATTCTGTTGATCATTGGTAATCCATTTTCCATCATAAAACAACGCATAAGTAGTGCATGGAGTGGGAGCTTGTTGTGCTTGTTGTTTGGTATGAATGTGAACTGTTTTGAAGGAAATGTTGTTTTCTTGTGCGATTTTTTCTAGAATAGGAACGTATTTTGCATTGAATGGGCATTGATTGGTATAATACAAGACAAATCCTTTTTCTTCTATGTGTGGATTTTTGGCTTGTGTTTTGAATTTCGGGATCGAATTATTTTCATCAAATGGCAAATACATTAGATTTATTCCACAATCAGACTCATCGGCTACACGAAATCCTTTTTTTGACAAATATTTTGGATCAGATAGGAATGGCTTTTTCTTTTTAGAAGAAAGTATACACAGACCAATTTTACCTTGTGATTTTGCATCTTGGATACATTGATTGAGCAAATCATTTGAATATCCGTGGCCTTTTAATGCTCCTGAAACCCAAAAACAATCAATATACATATACTCATCGGCTTCAATTGGAATCCACGCATCTTCAGCTGGTATGTATTCAATGAAACATTTACCCCTTTTTTCCGATTTGATGAATACAAGACCATCGTCAAAGCAGCTTTTCATCCATTCTTTTTTCGAACAAACTTGGATATCATTGTTGTTTGATAATGCACAACATATATGTTCAGTTTCTATATTGTCTTTTGTTACGCGTATATATTCCATGAATTTTCACCCCATTTTTATTTTATTATATACTATTTTAAAGGTTATATGCTCTTTGTTGTGTATGTATAATTTATCGCTTTAGTTATTCTCTTAATTTCTGTAAATGAAAATATTGCAAATTTGTTCAAATTATTGTATCATACAGTATACTCAAAATTTAAGACCAGCTATCAAATGTCAAGAGAAAATAAAAAATAATTTATCTTGAAATTTATGGCACGTTAAATAAGCCTAAAAATTAGGCTTAGAAAAAT